>CAYFUR010000025.1:0-7131 GCA_964346275.1 uncultured Candidatus Sumerlaeota bacterium | reverse complement strand
TTTGGGAGATTTCGACCATGGATTCGACGCGGACGTTGACCGTGGTTTGCTGGAAGCGCCCGTTGATGGTGTCTGGAAAAAGCGGGGCGCTCATTGCGGAATTCGGGTTCAGTGTGGCGGTGCGCTCGATGCCTTCATCTTCCAATGCTCGCTCCCACAGCGCCTGGGAGTAGCCGAAATGGGTGCAGTTGAAGCTCAGGGCGACGGGGCCTTCCTGTCCGGCCCGTTTCTCCAGAGCCTGGGAGAGGAAATTCGAGATAAGGAGTTCCGTTTCAAAGCCCTCTGGTTCCCGCTCGATATACCAGGTCAGGTTGGGGCAGGCCTGAATGACGAACCGGTCCTCGCCGATGCCTCTGTCCAAAAGGGCCTGGCGGTGGCTCCCTTCTTCAACGGTTGTCTGGGTTGCGAAGATGAGGGCCGTTGCAGCGGGATTTTCTTTGAGTTCGGCCCTGATCATTTCCACGCCGGGCTCGACGATTCCAACGACGGGGGTTTCTCCGGAAGTTGCCGGGCAATGGGGCAGAAGGACGGAGAGCGTGTTGCAGGCCACCAGGATCGCATCGGGCTGATAGCGCTGGTCCATGGCTTCGAGAGCGTTGTTAAAGACGGCGATTTTTTCTTCTCGTGATCCGAGGCTGTTATAGCCCCCCCCTTCGCGAAAGAGGGCGTTTGCAAAGGTGATATCCAGTTGCTGATAGCCGTTTGTCTCAGCCGCGCGCCGCGCCAGGTCGGCGGCGATGGAAAGGCCGCCGAGGCCTGAATCCGTCACGACAAGATGGAGGCTCTCTTTTTCGGCAAGTGGCTTCAATGGACGCTCCGCGCGAGTGTCGTTTCCGGCCGCCAATGTTGCCGAGAGAAGGATCGCGGAGGCAAACTGGCTTTTCATGGAATCTGCTCCCTCAGTGGTAATCGGCGTTTCATTCAATGACCCAGAGCCCGGCTTGCGCCGCCTCGTCCGAGGTTTCGATGAAGGATGCTCCGATCAAATCTGTGAATTCTCCCCCCTCCGCTTCAACCCGGAGAAGAATCAAATCGCCGATATCCTCGGGCCACTGGCCGCTGAGGCTGGCGGAGACCTCCACGGTGATGGACTCGCCGGAGTGGAGGAGCGCGGAATCAGGCTCGACGGCGACGTCGAGGCTCTGGGCGCTGATGCCCGTCATATTGATGCTATGAGAGGAGGAATTGTTGTTTGTGATGCGGAACCGAAGGTCCACCTCTCCGCCTGGCCGGACAAGGTATGATGGATGGAGGGCTTCCAGGGCGAGCGGCGGCGGCTCCGGGTTGATGGTGCTCTGGGACGACAGCCCGCCACCGTCGCTGATGAGGGCGGTGCCGCTGGCCGTGGAGTCATCCAGTCCGAAAAAGAGGATTTGATAGTCCGCGCTGTCATAGGAGGAGTTGAACCGTTGCGGCAGAAAGACGAATCGTGCGCCGGTTTCTTCGTGGAAAAAGAGGGGATCATCGAGCAGGTATTCGTCTCCCGTGGGAGTCAGGCCGTTCAAAGTATTGAGACGGGCCGTGATTCTGTCCGTCCACCACTGGAGTTCCACCGTCTGAAGGTCGATCTCAGTTTTTGGAAAATCGGCGGAAAGGAGGACCATACCGCCGAGGGGGCCGCCTGAGCCTACGGCCTCGAGGGCAGGTGCGGGTGGCAGTTGATTCTCATAGTCCAGGTATGTATAGACACTCTCGCAGCACCGCCTGCGGAGGCAGTCCAACCGCACCTCCCAATGGAGATGGGGGTAGGTCGCACTGCCCTGGCCGCTGTATCCGATGAACTCGCCTTGCTCCACGGTGTCGCCTTCGCTGACGCCGACGCTGGATAAATGAAGATAGAGGGTGTGGAGGATGGGCTCTTCCGTGTTGTGCTGGAGCTGGATAATAGTGTCGGAGTATCCGGGATGCGGGCCTGCGTGGAGCACCAAGGCATGCGCTGGCGCGTAAAGCGGAGTATCCATGGGCAATTTGATGTCCAGGCCCCGATGCCAGTCATAGCGGGCCTGCTGGCTGCCCAACTGGCGTGGTCCGAAAGGGCTGTTGAGCACGGGATTGTCGGAGACGGGCCAGTCGAGGGAAACGCTCTGGGCGTTTGCAGGCAATGTTTGGGCGAGTTGGGAGGCCGCTGCGGGCGATGGCAGGATGGGGATGTCGCAGCATTCCTGGGAAGGGAGTGCGGATGCGGTTGCGAGGAGGATCGCCAGTGCAGAAGAAAGAGTCGTTTTCGCTGGCCTCATCCGCTCCACCCGCCCTTTGATGATCGTTGGGGAAGTATCGTGCCAGGATTGTGTGTAGTCAATGACCATGTGCACAGGGAATCGGGCGAATATGATTTCCGAGGGCACAGGTCGAAGCACTGAAAAATTTGACTTTCCGGAAAGAAATGGGATTGCGGAGGGCATATCCCCGTGCAATAAATGTGTGCGGTTTAAATTTTAAGAACACGAGTATGGGCAAGGCATGCTGAGCACGACCGCGATCATCTGGGCAGGTTGGACCGCCGCAATGGCCGCGGCGGAGTGGCGGCATCGCCGCACGGCCCGGGAAATCGCCCATCGCGTTTTAATCTGCGGCATGCGGGGAAAAAGCACGGCTGTGCGGCTGCTTCATGCGGGTTTCTCTGGCGGGAATCGGATTCCGCTGTCAAGGCTGACGGGCGATGAGGCTGTTCATCTGATGCCGGATGGAATGGAGCGTGGCGCCCGGCGCTGGGGGAGTCCGAACATCCGGGAAATGAGGCGTACTGTTCGGCGTGCGGCGCGGATGGGATGCGAGGCCTTGTTTCTGGAAAATATGGCCATCGATCCCGTGCTGTCGCGGCTCGCGTCCACGCATATCGCGATGCCAACGATGATTCTCCATTGCGTCGATGGACCGGACCACGGCGAGCACTATCCTTTCGGCCGGGCCAGGCGGGGTGAGCTTGTCATGAGCACCTGGCCGAGGAATGTGCCGGTTGTTGTGGCTGCATCGGAGCGCAACAGGGGGATCATCGACGCGGCGCGCAACCAGGGCCGGGACCTTGTAGTGGCGGGGTCCGCCGGGGACGATGGGCTGCGGCCGTATATGCGCTCGATTGCCGGCGCGGTGGAATGTGTTTTGGAGAGGTGCCTGGGCGGCGCGGTCGATACGGAGAAGATTCGCGGGGAAGCGAGGAAGCTTCAGGCGTTGACTGTCTATCGGCTGGGTGAGCAGCCGGTCGTTGATCTGCTCTCGGCCAATGATCCGGAATCGACGGAGGAGATGCTGGAGGCCCTTCATTCCGAAGGGAAGCTTGCGGGGGAGTTCCGCATGGTGTTCTTCCACCGAGCGGATCGTCCGGGGCGATTTCTGGCGTTCGAGCCGCTCTTGCAAAAATATGACGGAGCCGTCGCGGGAGATGTTTTGCCGTTGACATATAGACGCCGTACGCGGGCTGTCGCGCCGGCGCGGCTTGATGCGGTGCTCCGCGAATCCCCCTGCCCGGTGATTCTCGCCGGAAACCGGCATAGCCCGGTGCGGGGGCGGCTGGAAAAGATTCTGTCGCAGGCGGCTGTTGAAAAGTGGTGACGTTTTTTATTGTGGGGGTGCTGGCCGCCCTGTTGATCGACGAGGCCACGGGCATAACGCCCGGTGGCATCATTGTTCCGGGATACCTGGCCCTGGCATGGGGTGATCCGTGGCGCATCGCGGCCACATTCGCGGCAGCTCTCGCCACGGTGCTGATCGTTTCCTATATGCAGCGTTTCGTATTTATCTATGGCAGAAGGCGCTTCGCCTATTCCGTTGTGACGGGAATCGCGATCAAGCAAGGCCTTCTGGCCATTCTGCCAAGAATGTCACTTTTTTCCTATGGGCTGCTGATCCTTGGCTTCGTGATTCCCGGCCTGCTGGCGGAGAATTGCCTGCGCCAGGGCGTGGTGCGGACGATGGCGGCGGCGATTCTGGCCGCTGCGGTGACGCGTCTCGCGGGGGGAGCGATTCTGGGATGGATGCCATGACGAGGATCGCAAGTTCGGGACCGCGGATGTCCGGGCTGCGCATGGCCATGATTGCGCTGGCCGCGCTCGCCTCGGCGCTCCTGCTGGAAGGTGTGCTGACTGAGGCGGAAGAGATCGAACTCGCCCCCGTTCAACGAGAAGCCTACCGGAGAGTCGTGGAGGCGCAAAAGCTCCTCCATGAGCAACGCCGCCGGGCCGTTTCCGCGGACACACTCAAGGAGCTGGAAGCAAATGACCCGGCGGGGACCGGGTTGGTGGGATTGGAGTGGTCGCACCTGGTGACAACGCCGGGATCGTACGACGCAAAGATCCTGAGCTGCGACCCGCGCTGGGCCATTTTGTTTTGCGACTTCTTTGCGCGCGGGGGAGTGGAAAGCGGATCGCGCGTTGCCATTGGGTCGTCCGCTTCTTTTCCGGGTCTTCTTCTTTCGGCGCGCCTCGCGGCGGAGGCGATGGGGGCGAGGCCGGTGATCGCGGGATCGCTCACATCGTCCAATTTCGGCGCAACGGTGCCCGAGTTTGACCTGTATCATATGGAGGAGGTTTTGCTGCGCAGCGGCGCCGTTGAATATCCGATGGAGCTGTTGACGCCTGGCGGCGAGCAGGACGCGCTCTATGGATTCGCGATGGAGGATCGTGCAGGCATCGAGCGGCGGCTGGACGAAATCGCAGACAAGCCGCGCGGCCCGCTCGTCGCCTGGCCGGGAGGACTGGAGGAGAGCATCGAACTGCGCGATGGCATGCTGCTCGCCGATGGAGCCGCCATTTTCGTCAACATCGGAGGCCATTCGGCCAACTACGGCGTTGGGGCCGCGGCTCTTGCCCTGCCCACGGGCTATACGGAACCCTCGGCTTTGAACCTTGACTATACAAACGGAGACAGCGCGGCTCTCCGGGCGTTGCGCCGGGGCATCCCAGTGGCCAACATGATCAACATCCGCGGCATTGCCATGAGCCATGGGGCTCTCTTTTCCGGGGGAAATGGAAAAGCGCGCCTGGTTGAGAAGCACTGGCCGCTGGCGCTAAGGATCGCCGCCTTCCTCGTGGTCCTCGGCTGCCTGGCAGCCTGCTTTGCCTTTCGTTTCAAGGAACCCGTTTACGTGGATAGACACCCAGGAGGTCCATCGAATGCACGGTAGTTTTGCCATGAAAGTATTGATTCTTGCGGCAGGCTTGGTTTTTGGCGCAAGCTCTTGCACGACCACTCCCAGGCAGGCGGCATCCGTTCTGCCGGATGGAATGGTGGCCGCGGCGCATCCGTTGGCTGCGGAGGCCGGTGCGGAGATTCTCGGCAAGGGAGGCAACGCGGTTGATGCCGCCGTTGCAACCGCGTTTGCTCTGAACGTGGTGGAGCCCCATGCAAGCGGCATGGGCGGCGGCGGATTCATGCTCGTCTATCTCGCGGAGAGCCAGGAAACCTACGTCCTGGACTATCGCGAAGTGGCGCCCTCCGGTCTGGATGAATCCGTGTATATGCGGGACGGGGAAATCAATGGGGGCCAGATGCGCTATGGCGGCAAGGCGGTGGCCGTTCCGGGAATGGCGAGGGGCGTGCTCCGCGCCCATGAAAAGTTTGGCAGGCTGCCCCGCGAACAGCTACTCCGCAACGCCATTGCCCACGCCTCCGAGGGTTTCCCTGTTTCGTCCGATCTTGCCGGCCATATCAGCAGCCGGACGGACATGATGCTGGAGGATGAAACCGCCGCCGAAACGTTTCTGGAGGATGGCCTGTTTTCGCCCGAGGAGGGTGAAGCGCTGAGGCAGCCAAAGCTCGCTTCCCTGCTCAGAAGCGTGGCCGCGAAAGGGGATGCGGCCGTCTATAACCTGGAAGCCGCTGGCCGGATCGCCGCGGAAGTCCGGCGGCGCGGTGGAGTGATGACCGCGCGAGACATCGTGGATTATCAGCCCTTGGAGCGGAGTCCGGTATCCACGGAATATCGCGGATATGAGATCGTCACCATCGGCCCGCCGAGCTCCGGGGGGCTGTCCATTCTCCAGGCCCTCTCGATTCTCAACCACTTCGACCTCAGCGGCTATGAGCCCGACTCTCCGGAATACCTGGCCATTCTTGCGAAAGCGTTGGAAATCGCCCAGCACACCACCGATCAATACGTCGCGGATCCCGGCTTCGTGGATGTTCCGATTGAACGCCTCCTGGACCAGGAGTGGGCCGAAGGGAAAGCGCGCGGCATCAGCGAAGGCCTTCTCATGGAGCAGGCCCTGGCCTCCGGCGGAACGGCCCGCCGAGCGAACAGCGTTCCCACCGTCAAGAAAGACGTTGGCAATACGACTCACTTCTCCATCGTCGATACCGAGGGAAATATGGTGGCTCTGACACAAACGATCAACTACTTCTTTGGATCAGGGGTCTTCATTCCGGAATACGGCTTGGTGATGAACAATGAGATGTATGATTTCACCTACGAAGGTGGGAACATCAACATGCCTGCTCCGGGAAAACGCCCGCGCTCGAGCATTTCGCCTGTTCTGGTCATGCGGGAGGGGCGGCCGATCGCGGCCATTGGCAGCCCCGGCGGGCGCCGCATTCCTTCGGCCTTGGTCCAGATTCTCGTACGGTGTATCGATTTCGACGAACCGCTTCAGCAGGCAATCGATGCCCCGCGTCTCTACGCGGACTCCACGCGCGGGCGGATTTCCTATGAATCGCGCCTCGGGCAAGAAACGATCGACGAGTTGTCGCGCATTCTTTCCATCGAAAAACAATGGGAGTTCAATAAGCGCGAGGGATTCGACAATTACTTCGGCGGCGCGCAGGGCATCTGGATTCGCGAGACGCCGGGGGGCGTGGAACTGGAAGGGGGCGCCGACCCACGGCGGAATGGCGGGGTGGCGCGAATGTCCGGCCTGACGCCTTCGATGGCGTTTGAGTAAGGCACTGCGGCCTTTAAGGCCGTTGTGATGCACCTCCATGGCGAATGGCCGAAAGGTCTTGCACTCGTCTATATGGGCATGCTGGCATTCGCGTTCGGCCATCGGGCAAGGCGGCCTGCGGCCTTGACGAGTCGCTCGGAGCACTTTGATTCACGCACAGGCCTTCGACGGCTAGACGCGCTCCTTCAACCACGCCAGCACCTCAGCAGGATGCGCCTCATTCCCCTTTGCCTTCGGCCAGTGCATCGCGATCTTGCCG
>CAYFUR010000024.1:13565-39371 GCA_964346275.1 uncultured Candidatus Sumerlaeota bacterium | reverse complement strand
TTCGGGACATCTCCTTTCGCCTCGCCGACTGCCAGGACGATTTGCCCGAGGGTGCGAAGGGGCCCGATTCTCAGGGGCCTCGGATAACGCCGGATATCCCCGTTGCCCGGGGCGTCTCATTGCTCGATTCCGAGATGCTGCGTCCCATCCGGCTGTGGATCTCCGCTTCGGTGGTGGAATGCCCGGGGGGGCACTTCGCTGTGAATCCTTATCAAGGGCCACTTGGTGACATTTCGATGGAGGCCGCGGGTATCGGATTGACAGGCCCAAAAGGGGGCGCCTAGCTCTGCGCCGATGAACATGAATCCAGCCAGAGGAGTTTCCTGCATGCCCATATTTTTCCGATCCTTTTCCGTCGTCCTGTTGGCCGTTTCCCTTTTCTTCGCGGGTTGTTCGGGCGGAGAGCAGGGTGCGTCTGCGGATTCGGAGAACGAGCTGACCGGTTCTATGACAATCGATGGATCGAGCACGGTTTTCCCGATTACGGCGGCTGTTGTGGAGGATTTTAACAAAAGGCATCCGCGGGTGCGGATCGCGGTCGCCTATTCGGGGACTGGTGGCGGTTTTAAGAAGTTTATCGCGGGCGAGTCAGACATTAACAACGCCTCGCGCCCGATCTCGGAATCGGAGAGGGAGAATCTGAGGAGCAATGGGCACGAATTCATTGAGCTGCCCGTCGCCTATGATGGGCTGACGGTTATTGTTCATCCCGAGAATGACTGGGTGGATTACTTGTCGACCGATGAGCTTCGGAGAATCTGGGAGCCCGGCAGCGAGATTTCCCGCTGGAATGATATCCGGCCCGAATGGCCTGATGAGCCGATCCATCTTGCGGGTGCAGGGACGGATTCCGGGACGTTCGATTACTTTACGGAGGCCATCATGGGCGAGTCGGGCCGTTCGCGGCCGGATTACGCGGCGACGGAGGACGACAACCTGACGATTCAGGGGGTGGCGGGGGACAAGTATTCCCTCGGATATCTGGGCATTGCCTACTATGAAGAAAACCGCGAGATCGTGAAGGCCGTTCCTATCAAGCATGGCGATGGGGAGCCCGTGCCGCCGACTCCTGAGACGGTGACCACAAACCGCTATGTTCCGCTCTCCCGGCCCCTTTTTATCTATGTGCGCAAGGATTCGACGGAAAAAGAAGTTGTCGATGCTTTCGTTCGTTTCTACCTGATGGAAGGGCGCGAAATCGTTGCGGATGTGGGTTATATTTCTCTCCCCGATGTGGCTTATGAAATGGCCCTCGAACGGTATGAGAATCGTGTCACAGGTTCTGTTTTCGAAGGTGGCCACGAGACGGTTGGAGTCAGTGTTGAGGAGTTATTGAGCCTGGAGAATTAAAGTGGCTGTTGGATGAATATTCGAACTTCGAAATCCAAATCGATTACGCGCAACACGGTATTCGATCTCGGCGCCCGCTCGGCGTTGTTTCTGTGCGCTTTTTTTTCGATCATTATTACTGCCAGCATTATCGGAGTTCTGGTCACTCAAACCCTCCCTTTCTTCCGTGAAGTCGGGATTTGGGAATTTCTGCTCGGGAAACAATGGGCTCCGCTGTTCCGGCCGAGCCACTATGGCGTCTTGCCCCTGGTGGCGGGATCGATGCTGGTGGTTTCCATTGCGTTGATTGTGGCGATTCCCCTGGGTTTGGGAAGCGCCGTGTATATGTCGGAATTCGCGTCGCCCCGAATACGGGGAATGATCAAACCGGTGCTGGAAATTCTGGCGGGTGTCCCCACGGTTGTGTATGGTTATTTTGCCCTGACGTTCATAACGCCGCTGCTCAGGAATTTGAGTTCCGAGGTGAACCTTTTCAATGCTTTGAGCGCGGGGATCGTGGTTGGTATTATGATCCTGCCGATGATCGCTTCGCTCAGCGAGGATGCGATCTCCGCGGTGCCCCGGGCCCTGCGGGAGGGCGGTTACGCGCTCGGCGGCCGGCGTTACCAGGTCATCTTGAGTGTTGTTTTGCCGGCGTCCGCTTCGGGCATTTCCGCGGCAGTCGTTCTGGCGTTTTCCCGTGCCATTGGCGAGACCATGGCCGTGACGATCGCGGCGGGGGCGACACCCAATCTGACTCTCGATCCCACCAACAGCATCCAAACAATGACGGCCTATATTGTGCAGATCAGCAAAGGAGACACTCCCGCGGGAACTCTTTCCTACTACACATTGTATGCAGTCGCGGCATTGTTGTTTGTGATCACGTTTTTGATGAATATGATCGCGCAAAAAATCCGCAACCGATACCGCGAGGTTTATGACAGTTGAGTCCCCAACCCCTCTCGCCATCCCCGGCTCGAATGGCGTTTCAAAAGTTCGTGGACAATGCGTTCCGGTATTTCTGCGCTCTTTGCGCCTTTTCCGCTCTCGTGATTCTTGCCATACTCCTGATCCGCATTGCCCTGGTTGGCTACTCGTACCTGGATTGGGAATTTCTGACGAGTTTTTCCTCCCGCCGCCCAGATGATGCGGGATTGAAGGCGTCGCTTCTGGGGACGATCTGGTTGATGGGGATTATTGTGATTGTCGCCGTCCCGATCGGTGTTGCGGCGGCCATTTATCTGGAAGAGTTTTCCCGCCCGGGACGCCTCAATCAACTCATCGAGATCAACATTTCGAACCTCGCCGGCGTTCCTTCCATCGTGTTTGGCATTCTCGGGCTGACTCTTTTCGCGCGCGTTTTTGGTTTCGGGTTCAGTGTCTTAACCGGGGGGCTCACACTGTCGTTATTGATCCTGCCGATAATCATCGTGGCTTCGCGGGAAGCGATTCGCGCCGTTCCTCAATCGCATCGGACAGCCTCCTATGCCCTTGGAGCCACCCAGCTCCAAACCGCATTTATCGTGGTGTTGCCACAGTCGATACCCGGAATTGTGACGGGAGTGATCCTCGCGTTATCTCGTGCCGTTGGCGAAACGGCGCCGTTGATTGTCGCCGGGGCCGCCACTTATCTGGCGTATACTCCGAATTCTCCGATGGATCAATACACCGCTTTGCCCATCCAGATTTATGACTGGATTTCGCGGCCTCAGAAGGAATTCCAGGATCTCGCGGCGAGCGGGATCATCGTCTTGCTGGCTTTGGTTCTTGGCATGAATGGCATCGCCACGCTGATCCGCTATCGTTTTGGCAAAAACCGCCGACGATAGTGGGAGGCTGGCCATGGGGACAATCCGGGCGGGTGGTAGCCGGGCTTGCAGAAGAATCCGCCGAAATCGGCGGTCAGTCGCCTGCTTACGTTGAAGATTTGTTCATCCTTTCCTGCACCGGAGACACCCCTTCTCGATGACGATAAAGAGGACGAGCCCCGCTTGACGGCATCTCTTTCTGAAAAATCTTCTATACGCAGGCGGCGTGAGGCGGCGCCTCTCGGAAGCTCTGGTGATCTGCTTGGAGAGCAGGGCGGGATGAATTCATCCTTTGAACAGGTCGGTTTGTTCGAGTTCCTCCCGAAGTTTGCCGACCTCCATCTGAATGCCATGATCGTCGGTTCCCATGTGTTTCAGGGTCATTTTTGCGAGGGCGATGGCGGCTTCAATTTCTTCGATGCAGATGTCGTCCGCGCCGGATTGAAGGAGTGCCGGCCGTTCCCGTAAATAACGGCCACGAGCAAGAATAACGAGCTGGGGCTGGATGCTCTTTGCCATCGCAATCATTGGCTCGCGGTTAAGCGAGTGGGGCAGGGTGACGACGAGGTAGCGGGCGTTCTCGATTCCCGCGTATCGCAGCACTTCCTCGCGGGAGGCATCGCCGAAAACGGCGGTTCTCTGCTTACTGTGCAGGGCCTGCACGGTATCCATGTTCAGATCGATGACGACAGTTTCCAGCCCTCCGCCGCGCAGCAGGCGGTCGGCGGTGCGTCCCACGGGGCCGTAGCCGACGATGACGGCCCTCGGCTTTTGGATTGAGTCTTCTGCCTCCGCGGGCTGTCCCTCGTTCACCCTGTCTGCCAGGGCTTTTTCCCGGCGATTGAGAAGCCGCCAGAGCCGCGGGCGTTTTTCCACGGCCCGTTCAATGCGGCCGATGTTTGCAAAGAGCAGGGGGTTCACGGTGATCGAGATGATCGCCGCTACCACCAGCATGCTGAGCCCTTCCTCTGCGATGAGATCGTTGTCCCGCGCCAGCTTGGCCAGGATGAAGGAAAACTCGCCGATCTGGCCAAGGCCGATCGCGACCACCAGCCCGGTGCGCAGGCTGTAACCCAGGAGCGCGACAATCACCAGGGCGGCCAGGGGCTTGCCGATCATGATGATCCCCAGGGCGCAGAGCACCAGCAATGGTTCCTGGAGGAGGAACGATGGATCGAAGAGCATGCCGACGGACACGAAGAAGATCACGGCGAAGGCATCACGAAGGGGAAGTGCCTCGGCGGCCGCCTGCTGGCTGACCGGAGACTGGGCCACCGCCATCCCGGCGAGGAATGCCCCCAGCGCCATGGAAACATTGAACAACCAGGCGGCGGCCGTGGCGATGGCGACGGCGAACACGAGAACGGTCAGCGTGAAGAGTTCCCGGCTTCGCAGGCGCGTTACCTGGATCATCACCCATCGGATGAGTTTCGTCCCGACGGTCAGAAGGATCACCACAAGAACGGCGAGTTTCAGGAGTGCGAGAAGAAGCGTCGCCACGATGCCGGTGCCTTCCCCCTCCGCGCCGGCCGTGACGGCCATGGCCGGGATCAGGATGAGCAGCATCACCGTGAAGATGTCCTCCACGATGAGCCAGCCCACCGCCACGTGGCCAGGCGTTGTCTCCAGCGCGTCGTTATCGATCAGCACGCGCATCAGCACCACGGTGCTGGCCACGGCCATCGCCATGCCGATCACGAGGCCCGACTTCAAGTCCCAGCCGAAGGCCGTCGCCACCGCAAGTCCCAGGAGCGTTGCCACGGTGCTTTGCACAATCGCGCCGGGGATCGCGATGTTCTTCACCGCCAGGAGATCCTTCACGTGAAAGTGAAGTCCCACGGCGAACATCAGCAGGATGACGCCGACTTCGGCGAGCTGGTTCGCCAGTGCCTGGTCAGCGACGAAGCCAGGAGTATAGGGACCAACAATGATCCCGCCAATCAGGTATCCCACAATGGGCGACAGGCCAAGCTTCTGGGTGATCAGCCCGCAGATCCACGCCGCCGTGAATCCAGCCGCAAGGGTTGTCAGCAGGGGAAGGCTATGAACATCGGCGGCGGCAATCAGGTTGAGCGGTGAAGGCGACATAGATAGGGAGTGCTCCTGGGTTAAAAAAACAATTCAGCACGAAAAGCGTGGCAGCACAAGCGCTGGCTGAGGAGCAACGGACGAGAATAAGCGCCCTCAACAGCTCCAGGCCGGACACAGCGGCGGCGCAGGGTTCGTGAGATATGGGTAACACATCGAGGAGGCGAGCGGTGGGGCGGGGGGTCCTATGGGATCGGGACGCCGAATTGTTTGAGATGCCAGGTTGTATGAATGGCGTGGGCCTTCGCCCAGTAGCTGAGAGGCAGGGTGCGGAAGATTGGGGAAGGGGTTCGCGTTGAGGGTTCGCTGGCGGCGCGCCGGGCAAAGCGTTCGGCGGCGCGGAGGAGTTTGTCGCGGTCTGCCTCGAAGGATTCCTCGGGTGTGGGAGTGAACACGTCGGGGGCTTTGATCTTTCCCTTGGGCCAGGGCATGATCTCGAACACAACGACGGGCATGAAGGGCAGGCGGAGGAAGAAATTGCTCATGTCCGGCGCTTCGGTTTCGCCGAGGGAGACTTCCAGCGCGACGCGGAGATGGACGAGCATGCCGTGGGCCGTGAGTTTTCCCCATTGCGGGTGCATGCCGGGGCGGACTCTGGCAAAGGCGTTTTCATAGCGGGGGAGGTTTTCTGGCAGCAGAACGGGAAGTTTCATCGTTCTTTCGGTCTCCTTTTCGGGCGGGGCTGGACTTGGTCTTCTTTTTTGTGGGCGTCGCGGAGGGGCTCGGCGCCGATAGCCTGCTCCACGGCGCGCATGACGCGGTAGAATCCTTCCAGATCGGCCTCTGTCAGTTGGCTGAGGATTCTCTCTTCGGTTTCGAGGCTGAGCTGGCGAAAGCGCGTGCCGGCGGCGATTCCCTCGGGCGTGACGGCGACGAGGAAAGAGCGGCGGTCTTCCGGGTTGGGCTGGCGGCGGACGAGGCCGTCCTTCTCCAGGCGGTCGAGCACACTGGTCATGGTGGAGCGTTTGTGGCCGGTGATACGGAGGAGTTCGCCGACGGTGGAGCGGTGATAGACGCTGAGGTAGGAAACAACGTGGGCGGCGGTGGTGTCGTGATCCAGGCGGCCGGAGTGCTGCTCGAAATAGATCATCATCTGGCGCGAGATCTTATGGATGGGGGAGAGGATCCTGAGGGGTTGGGGTTTCTTTTTGGGCGGCACGGCCATTACTCCGAAAGCGGATAATACGACAACGGATTAAAGGGGCTGCCAGGTCAATGGAAAAATTGCAGGGGGGCAGGGGGAGAGTTCCGATACCAAGGGCGGAAGAAAGGGACGGACTGAAAATCTTATTCGGTCAAAAGCAATTCCCCCCAGCCTGCGCCGAGGGGATTTGGTTTTTCGGGAAGAAGCACCGCGCGCGGCGGCGATGATGCTTGTCAGTGCGCTTCGTCTTCCAGGGGAGCGGAGTGGCTGAGGGCAAAGACGCGCTTGATGGTTTCGAGATCCTGCTGGCCTTGTGGGCTGTCGGGGTCGAGGCGCCGGATGTATTTTGTGACATCGTGGAAGGCTGCGCGGAGAAGGCTGTCGGTAAGGCGGGAGTATCAAACCGGCGGCCGGGTGAGCGAGAGCCAGGCCGCATACGCCCTGTGCTATTCATGCCACGACCGGTCGAGCGTCCTTGCCGATGAAAGTTTCTCCGGCCACCGGCTTCATGTTGTGAACGAGCGCACGCCCTGTTCCGTCTGCCACGACCCCCATGGTATAGACAGCATGACGGGGAGCATCGTGAACAACACCCACTTGATGAATTTTGATCTTTCCGTCGTTCAGCCGCTGCCCGCCACGGGCATCCTGGAATATACGAACAATGGATTCCAGTCGGGGGCATGCACCCTCACCCGCCACGGAAACGAGCACAATAACACCTCGTATTGAGGAAGGGCTGCCCTGTTTCCCTTTTCGGGAAGGCTTTTATTTCGTGGAAACTTCCACGGTTCCGATCATGCCGCCCCAGCGGCTGCCGAGAGGAACAACGGTAAAGGGCTGGTCGTGCGCCTCACCCGGTTTCAGCGTGATCGAGAAAACCTTCCAGTGCTGGTTGGCTTTCCAGAGCTTCACGCGGTCGTGGAGCAATTCGCCCTCGATCCAAACCCCGGCCAGTGTATCCACGCCAAAAACATCATTGGATGATAGATAGAAAGTTACTTCTTTCGTGTCGCTTGTGTTGTTCACCACCGGGAGGCGAAAGCGATACATAATCGGATAATTGCCGCCGAAAAAGAGATGGTTCCACCCGCTGACGGGATCGTTCACCCGTACAAAGTCATTGGCGAAGGTGTTGGAGACCGCCTTGTAGTGGGAGAGGTTTGTCGGCGGCCCGCCCGGCGAGTAGCCAAACGCGATGGAATAGGCCGCGTCCTCGATCTGCTTCAGTTCAATGCGTTCGTTATCATCACGCTTGCCTGGAAAAAGACCGATGCGCGCGGCATTCCAATTGGCGCTGCCGCGGCTGAAAGAGGCGAGAAGATAAGGGGGCCAGCTCAGGTCGGGCATGGGTTCGGCGTTTTCAATGCCCGGGTCTTCGTCGCCCGTATAGCAGTAATCAGCCACAAACAGATCTCCGGATGCTTTGCCGAGAAAGATTCCGCTCCATGGAAGCTCGCCTTCCAGTTGTTTTTCCTCCCACAGCGTAACGGACTCGCCCGGCGCGAGGGTCATATTGCGCGCGTTTTTTCCGGCGAGGGCATCGCGCCAGGTGATCCAGTTATTCCAGTTCGTCACCGTTCCCGCCCCGGTGATATCGATATTCAGGACGTCATCCGTGCGGTTCTGGGCGATCATCTTGTAGTTTATGTTTCCGCCCAGTTGTTCCACCTCCCATTTCGAGTAATAATGATAAGGGAAAAGTTCAAAGTTCTTATTCGCCGGAATTGTATCGCCGCAGAGGTAATAGGCCGGGTCACCATCGGCGAGAAAAACCAATTCTTTCTCTTCCTTTTCGATCACGTGTTCCACGTCCGATATCCACGACCAGGTGTCGGCTTCTTTTGTGAAATTGGCCTGGGTTTCCGACAGAAAGACGTGGTCTTTCATTTCAAAGGGAAAATGCTCCCCGTCTTTTCCGAGGCTCAGTTCGGCACGGGCCATGGTCATCGCTCCAGCCAGAAAAATAGCGGTCAATACGGTAGAGAGGGCTTTCACGTGAAGTCTCCAGAAAAGAGTCGATGTGACGTTTTTGATCCCGGCCCGCGGGAGGCCATCTCGCGGGCGTCCTGTTGCTGGTTTGGACCGGGAGGTGGTGAGGAGGCAAGCCGTATTGTATACGCTTACATTAAATCTGGCGAGCTCAGACCGGGTAAAAGAAATCCCCGCGAGCCAGAATGACTCGCGGGGGGGAGTGTGCGTCTATACGCAGCGCCGCCTGGCCGTTATTCTTTGTCTTCCGGGTCGCCGACGGTGTGCTGAACGCGTTCGCGGTTTTGCGGGTGGCCGCAGCAGTCCTTGTATTTCTTTCCGCTGCCGCAGGGGCAGGGATCGTTGCGGCCGACCTTGGGCCGATCGCGGCGATAGGTGGAAAGGCCTTTCTTGGGCCGGCGGGGTTTGGATTCCTCTGGCGCCTGTGGCTGGGGGCCGCCCTGTCCGGCGGGGCCATGGACGGCGGAGGGGACAGCGGCTTTCTGAGCGACAGTCTCGCGGACGCGCTGGCGGCGGCGAGCCTCTTCCTCGCTCATCGGCTGCGCGCGGAAGAACGTCGTAAAGATGTTCTTGTTAATCGTGAGCATGAATTCGTCGAACATCATCGTGGCGTCGCGGGTGAATTCGATGAGCGGATCCTTCTGCGCATAGGAGCGCAGAAAGATGCCCTCGCGGAGGTCGTCGATGGCGAGAAGGTGGTCCTGCCAGTTCGAATCGATGGTCTGGAGGCCGATCATGCGGCAGAAGGGCACGGCGATATCTTCCAACTGGTGCATCTTCTCGTCATAGGCCGAGGCGATGTGCTCCATGACAGTCTCGTGGAGTTCCTCGTAATCGGGCCAGCTCCCTTCCTTCATTTCGGCCAGCGATTCCGTGGCGATCGACGACTCGACCCAGTCCAGCCAGCCGGCGATATCGGCATCCCCCATGTTACTCTTCTCGCCATAGATGAGGCGGAACTCCGCGTCGATGGCGTCTTCGAACACGCCAAGGATGACCGGCCGCACATCTTCTTCCACGAGGATATCGCGGCGCAGGCTGTATATCTGGAGGCGTTGGCCATTCAGCACATCGTCGAATTTCAACGTGCGGCGGCGATACTCCTGGTGCATCATCTCCACTTTTTTCTGCGCCTTGGTGATGGAGTTCGTGACGAGGCGGTTTTCAATGGCCTCGCCTTCTTCCATGCCGAGCTTTTCCAGCCAGGCGGAGATGCGGTCGGAGCCAAAGCGCCGCATCAGATCATCTTCCAGCGAGACATAGAAGCGCGAGGTGCCGGGATCGCCCTGGCGGCCCGAGCGCCCGCGGAGCTGGCGGTCGATGCGGCGGGCTTCGTGGCGTTCCGTGCCGACGATCTGCAGGCCACCGGGCCATTCCTCTTCCGTTTCCGGATCGACGCGCGTCTCGGCCACCCCTTCGCCCAGCTTAATATCCGTGCCGCGCCCGGCCATGTTGGTGGCGATGGTGATGGCGCCGGGTTTTCCCGCCTCCTGAATAATCATCGCCTCGTGGAGGTGGTTCTTCGCGTTCAGGACGCTGTGCTTGAGTTTCCGCGCGGCGAACATCTTGCTGAGTTTTTCCGAGTCTTGCACGCTCGTCGTGCCCACCAGGATCGGAAGGTCCATGTTGTTGAGGCGTTCCACCTCGGAGAGCACCGCCGCGTATTTCTCCCGCTTGGTCAGGTAAATCAGGTCGTCCAGATCCCTGCGGATGACTTTCTTGTTCGTCGGGATCACGATTACGTCCATGCTATACGTCGAATGGAACTCCGCCGCTTCCGTTTCCGCCGTGCCGGTCATGCCCGAGAGGCGGTCGTACATACGGAAGTAATTCTGGATCGTGATCTGGGCGAGGGTCTGGGTCTCCGCCTCGATCTTCACCCCTTCCTTGGCTTCCACGGCCTGATGGAGGCCATCGCTCCAGCGGCGGCCGGGCATTTTGCGCCCGGTGTTTTCGTCGACGATGACAACCTTGTTTTCTTCCAGGACATAATCCACGTCGCGAATCTTGATTACGTAAGCATTCAGAAGCTGGCTGATGGCGTGCAGCTCCTGTGCCTTGCTGTCATAGGCGGCGCGGGCTTCCTTCTTTTTCTGTTCTCTTTCTTCCTCGCTGAGTTCCTCATCCTGTTCGATCTGGGCGAAATCGTCGACGATGTCGGAGAGGGTGAAATAATCGGGGTTTTCCGGCGAGAGTTCCTCGCGGCCGCGATCGGTCAGCTCGATCTGGCGCGAGCGATCGTCCACCAGGAAGTAAAGCTCGTCCTCGATTTCCTTCATGCGGTTGCTGCCGCCGATTTTCTTTTTCTGCATCAGTTCCAGCTCAATCTTCTCCTGGAGCCGCATGTTGCTCGGTTCCTGGCGCAGCTTCATATAGCGGCGATGCTTGGGCGAACCCTTGAACGCCTGGTACATCTTGAAGCCCGCTTCCCACAAATTGTCTTCGTCGCCCGACTCCAGCAGCTCTTCCGCTTCCCGCGCCAGGCGCGCCACCACGGCGTTCTGCTTGTTCACCAACTCTTCCACCTGGGGGAGAATTTTCTGGTAATGCTCGAGGGTGGAGGAGCGATCAACGGGGCCCGAGATAATCAGAGGCGTGCGCGCCTCGTCGATCAGCACCGAGTCCACCTCGTCGATGATACAGAACTGGTGGTAGGCCTGAACGAGCTGGGACTTCTGGCGCACCATGTTGTCGCGCAGGTAATCGAAGCCGAACTCGTTCACCGTGCCATAGGTGATATCGCACTGATACTGGGCCCGGCGTTCCGGCGTGTGGGGCTCCGTTTTGTCGAGACACCCAACGGTCATTCCGAGGAAGTTGAAAAGCGGGGCGTTCCATTCCGCGTCGCGCTTGGAAAGGTAGTTATTCACCGTCACCAGGTGGGAGCCCTTGCCCGTCAGCGCGTGAAGGTAAAGAGGCATGATCGCGGCCAGCGTCTTGCCCTCGCCGGTGGCCATCTCCGCGATGTTGCCCTTGGCCAGTGCCGCGGCGCCCATGAGCTGCACGTCGTAGGGCACGGCCTCCCACTCGATTTCGATGCCGCCCGCGGTCCACTTTTCGCCCAGGAAACGGCGACAGACTTCCTTGACCGTGGCAAAAGCCTCGGGAAGGACGTCTTCGATTGTATAGACGGATTCCTCCCGCTTGGTTTCTTCCGCGAGCTTTGGCCAACTGACTTCCCGCCACCCTTCTTCCTCCGGCGCGTGCTGTTCCGTCGCCAGCGTCAAAAAGTGATAGTCATAGCGCGTTTTGCCGTAATCATCCACGGAAGAGGGAAAGTCATCGGTGAAGAAGATATAGCGCGGGGCATAGCCCTCGCCCAGGCGTCCCATGCCGCCGCGAATCTGGTTCGCCAGATCCTCGGTAGCGCCGGCGCCTTCCTTCAGCTTCACCCAGGCCGTGATCGCGCCCGGGTGGGCGTCGCGGCGCGTCCCAGTCAGGATCGCCTTTTCGATATCGGGGTGAGTGCTCAGCACCTGCTCGCCCCGTTCGAAAAGAATGACCTGGTCGCCGACGCGGGTCAGGCGGGGCGAAACGCCCAGGAGCCGGCGGAACTCCGAGGTCTTGTTCTTCAGCTCTTCATCGGGCACTTCGCCGAGTTGTTCGTAAACCTCATTGATTTCATTCACAATCGGCTGGAGTCGCTTGATGTCGCGCGCCTGCTTGCTGCCAAAGAAAAATTTAACTGCTTTATCCAACATAGTTGTCTGGTCCCTTATCTGGTTGCAGGGAGAAATTGTTGAGCGCGGTTTTTCCGTCAGCCCGCGTGTCTCAAGGTTTGATCAGGTGGAGGGCGCCTTCTTTTTCCAGCAGCCAGCGTTTCATCTCCACGCCGCCGCCATAGCTGCCCAGGGAATGATCGGCGCTGATGACTCGGTGGCAGGGCACCAGGAGCGGAAGCTCGTTCCGGCTCATGGCCTGGCCGACGGCTCGCGTGGCTTTCGGGCTGCCCGCCTGGCGTGCCAGCTCGCCATAGGTGACGACCGAACCGGGGGAGACCTTTCGAAGCTCGCGATAGACCTTGCCGAAGAATTCCGGCGCCTTTCTGAAGTCAATCGCCACGCCGTCCGGCACTTCGCCCTTCAGAAAGAAACCGCTCAGCAACCGGGCCACTTCGGAGGCGGTTCCGCCTTCGTGGGCTTTCGCCCCGAGCGAGGCCAGGCCGGCCTTGATCCTGGCCCGATCAACGTGCTCGCGCGGAAGCCAGACCTTGACCACGGCTCCGTCTCGACAAAGCACGGCGCCTTGACCGAAACGGCCTCCGTCGTAAAGCGCCCAAGTCCACTCATGCGCCTTTTTACGCGCCATGGGGCGGCCCCCGCTTCGCCGGGAGGAGAGTCATTTGAGGGAAAATTCGATTGGGGGGACGGATGGATATCCGGTGGATCGCCGGAACGTGCTGGATGCCATCTTCTTCCCGGGCGGCGATTCCTTCTGGTGATTCCGCAAGATGGAGCCAATCGCGGCGGGGATCCTGTTCACCTTCCTCGCGCTGGAGGAGGATGGCGCCTTCCTGGCGCCGGTCGCGCTCGGTCAGAATAATGCGGATTTCCGAGGGCCGCTGCTCGGGCATGCGCGCGGTGCGCTGCATCGCAAACCCGCTGAAGCTGAAGGCGCAACTCGCCGCCAACGGCAAAATCACAATGCCGATGAGGAGCGGTGTGCGGTCGAATCGCCGCGCCCGCCGGGATTTCGTCGAAGATGGCGCCATTTCCGTCAACACAGCGTGAATTGACAAGCGACGGGCCGGGAATTGTCAAGGCAACTCGCGGCCACCGGGCCCCTCGCCAGGCGGATTTCACCGGCGCGGCGCCCGGCCGCCACGACCATCGTAGCAATTGGCGTGACTTGAAGGAAGTCGGCATCGATCGTGCCCATCTCCCTCGATCCGGGCGTTTGCCCGCCACTTTCTAATCCCCAGGATAAACATCCCGTGGCCAGACCGTTTCTCACTGCTCGATGGTCGGACTTGATTCTCGCCAACTACGCCGTGCCGCGCCGCCTGCTTGCACCCTTTCTGCCATCGGGCGTGGATCTGGACGAGCGCGACGGAAAAGCCTGGGCGAGTATCGTCGCTTTCTCTTTCGAGGACACTCGCGTGCTCGGCGTTCCGTGGCCCGGTTTCCGGAATTTCCCCGAGTGGAATCTCCGCTTCTATGTGCGCCAGGGAAGCCGGAGGGGCGTCTGTTTTGTGCGCGAGATTGTCCCATCGGCCTGGGTCTGCTTTATGGCGCGCGCAATCTACAACGAGCCTTATTCCCCGGCTCCCATGGCGGCGCGGCTCCGGGAGGAAGGCCGCGAGCGCCGCGTGCGCTATGATTTGCGATGGAGGGGAAAACGATATTCCGCCCGGGTGCGGGCCGAAAACCATCCGGTCCTCCCAGAGCCCGGCAGCGCCGAGCATTTCTTTAAGGAGCAGCAGTGGGGATTTGGCCGCACGCGCAGTGGCCGGACCGTTGTTTACGAAGTATGCCATCCCCATTGGGATGTCTATCCGGTCAAGAGCCATGACTTGCGCTTGGACTGGGCCGCGCTCTATGGCGATCAATGGGGGGAAATGCAAAACCGCGAGCCGGACAGTGTCTTCCTGGCTCGCGGCTCACGCGTTGAAGTTTTTCCCAAGGGGCTCCTGCCCCGGTGAATCCTGGCTTACTCTTCCGGGTCCGAAACATCCGGCCGGCCCGATAAAAACACCTCCAGCAACTCGACGGTTTCGTTGTGATCGCGGTCCTGGGTCAGGACGAAAACCAGGCGATTCGCCCGAAGCGTTTCCACCTCCAGATCTGTATCAAGCCGGATCTCGAAGGGAATCCCCGCCTTCGAGAGTTGCGCCATGAGCCAGGCGTTTTCCGGTGCCAGGTGATCGGTGAACACGCTGCGCAGGCGGCGGTCCGGACTGCCTGCCGCCCAAGCGGCAAACCAATCCAGGTTGGCATAAGACGCATCCAGCAGCAGGACATCGGTGATGTGTTCGTCCAGCCCGCCGTGATCGAGCGCGTGGGCAATTCCGCGATAGGCGCCGCTATGGCCGGACAGCAGCACATCGCCAAGGCGGCTTGTGGGCGTGATTTTTTTCTCCCGCTTGAGGACATCGATGACCTCGGACGAAAGCCGCGCGAGCCCGCCTTCGTCCTCGATCTTTCCGAGCGTGGAATCCTTGGCGTTCTTCGGTCCTTCGGGAAAGACGAGGATCACGTTCTGGCCGCTGCGGGCGGCCATTCCGCGCAAATCGAACTGTTCCAGGGATTCGCCGACACTATTGTCCCAGCCGTGAAAGTAGAAGAGCAGATCCGTCTTCTCGCCGGGCTGGTATTCATTGGGCAGAAAAAGCGCGACCGTGGAATCAGCGTAATGGGTGTCCGCGGGATAGTCCGTCTCCTGGTCTTTGTGGCCCTCCGCGCGGGACGGGTGGGGAAACGGCGCGTGCTCCATTTGAAACAGCGCGGTCTCGCCGTGTTGGCCTTTCTCCCACGTCTGGGCCTGCGTCCCGGAGGCAAAGCCAAGGGCTGCGAGAACGGAGAGAACACTCGGGAATCGCACGGAAGGATTTACTCCATCGCTTTGAGTTGCAGAATCATCACAAACTCCGCCGGGCCGTTCTGGTAATCGCGGGTAAAGCGCCCAATGAGCACGGGCTGGCCGGTGGCCAGCAGGGCGTCACCCTCCCAATTAAGCCGGATGCGCGCGATGAGGCGCGGGGCGTCCTCCGACTCCGTCGGGAAGGCTTCGTCGAAATCGATCTCGTAGTCCAGCAGATAGGCCGAGGGCGTCGGGCGGCTGATCTCCAGCTCCGCCGTGGCGCCGCTTGCCACTGTGGATTGCGTCATGGTCCGGCGGTTCTCGTTTCCCTCTTTCGTCGTGGTTCGCGAGATAAAGGGCGTTTCGCTGCCGATAAAGATGCGCGAGTCGCCCGGCTCGCCGCCGGGGCCGATCACCGTTTGTCCCTGGCCGCGGTGGAGCAGCGACACCTCGCCCTCCTGCTCGAGCCGGCGCGCCACGGCCTGGAGGCTTTCCGTGGCCATCAATTCTTCCAGTTGGCCGGTGTCGATTTCCGAGCCGTAGCGGTGCGCCTCGTCGAATTCCACGCGCAGGATAGCCATCTCGACGCGGATCGATTCCTGGCCGTCTTGAGCCTTCTTCCGGTCCGCCTTCTCCGCTTCTTTCGCCTTGGCGGGGTCCACGGCGCGGTGTTCCTCGGCGGGGGAGCCCGCCGCCGTGACCAGCGCCAGAATCAGGGCGAGCACCATCATGCCGCCGTTTTGCAGGGGAGATATCCGTGAAATCACGATCCCGTCCTCCTGTTTGTTGAGTTTGATAATCTTTCCCGAGGCGGCGGGGCACATCGCGTGCCAGATTCAGTCCACTGCCTCCACCACCACGGGAATGACGCCGCGGGCGGGAGGCGCCAGGCGCTGGAAGGCGCCGCGGCTCAGATCCACCACGCGGCCTTTCTGGCCGGGAAAGCGGTCGTTGATGCGCACAATCACCGATCGGCCGTTCTCGCGATGGGTCACCCGCACGCGCAGGCCAAAGGGGAGGCTCGGGTGGGCGGCGGTCAGGCGGTCGTGGCGGTAAATCTCGCCGCTGGCGGTGGTGCGGCCCACGTATTTGTCGGCATAGAACGTCGCGTCGCCCGTTTCCCGATAGCCCGAGGCGGATTCGATGGTGGGATAGCTCTTGGCGCCGCATCCCGCCAGCGCCGCCGCCACGGCGGCCAGAATCAGCCAGGAAACAGAAAGCACGCGCATGGGATTATAACTCGTCGGCAAATTTTTTCGACAGGCGTTGGAACAGCACCGAGCCGAACCACAGCACCGCGATGGCAAATATCAGCGAAATCCCCAGTCCGATCAAAAGCGTTGTGTCGGAAATCTCCGGCGCGTAGCGCAGGCGCCGCCCATAGAGCACCCGGCGATAAGCCACGATCACCGGCGTCATCGGATTACAGAGATAGAGATAGTAAAGCAGGTTCGTATCCGCCAGGCCCTTGAGCTGCGTCCGCGCGAGCTGCACATCGTAGAACACCGGCGTCAGGTAGAACCACGCCGTCAGCAGGATCTCCGTAATCGACCCCACATCGCGGTAGAAGACATTCAGCGAGGAGACAATCAGAGACAGCCCCAGCAGAATCATGAATTGAAGCAAGATCACCAGCGGCAGGAAAATGATCTCCCAGCCGGGGAAAACCGCCGCATCGGAAAAAATCGTATAGCCCAGGATAAAGGCGAAAAGGATCAGCAGCGCCAGAAGCAGATGGACCAGGTTGCTGATCACCGCCGAGGCGGGAAAGGCCGACGTCGGCAGGGCCACCTTCTTCACAACGTTGGAGTTGGAGAGAACGCTGCCCTGGGCCTCCATGAGCGCCGTCTGGAAAAACATCCACGGCAGCAGCCCCGTCAGCAGGTGAAGGGCGTAGGGGATCTCCGTCTCGATGCGCACGATCTGGGAGAAGACGCCCCACATGATCAGCATGAGGAACAGCGGGCGGCCAAAGCTCCAGAGAAAGCCGAGCGCCGAGGCCTTGTAGCGCACCTTCAGGTCGCGCTTGACCAGCGTATAGATCAGCTCGCGATGGCGCAGCAGCTCGGCAAACATGGCTCGGAAGGCACTCTCGCCTCCGCAACGAGGGGGAGGCGCGGGTCGGATTCGCCCGGCCGCAACCGGACACCCTCCACCATGGCCACCCCAACCCACGGCGCAAGCCGGGATGCGGGCGGGGGCATTTTTTCGGGTGGATTCCACTCGACGACAGTTTGCCGCTTGCACCATTTACTGAGTCTTACAGGAGAGAGGTTGTGCCTGGTGAACGTCGTCCCTGGACTCGTGAAGAAATCATTTTAGCGATCAATCTTTACTGCCGTATTCCTTTTGGCAGGCAACACTCACGCGCACCAGAGGTGATAGAACTTGCGGAAGCAATCGGCCGCACTCCATCCAGCGTGGCCATGAAGTTAAATAACCTGACTTCACTCGATGCCGAGGAGAAAAGACGCGGAGTTACGGGGCTTCGCTCCGCTAGCAGGCTTGATCGTGAGGTCTGGTCTGAATTTGAAGAGAATTGGGAAGAGATGGCCGCATCCAGCCAGGAGATTTGGAGTAGCCGCGTCGCAAAAACAAAAGCCTCAGAAACTCCCGAAGCTTTATTGGATTCTTCTCCAGAGAATCTTGAAACAATCACAGCGGAGTTCCGCTCCGTGAAAAGACGGCTTGCCCAAGGTTTCTTTCGACGAGCTGTTTTGAACGCTTACGAGCAAAGATGCTGCATGACTGGACTTGGAATACCGAGCCTGATTGAGGCTGCTCATATTCTTCCTTTGAGCGAAAGCCCACGAAACGGTGCGAACCCGAGAAACGGCCTTTGTCTCAGTGCTCTGCATCATCGCGCGTTCGATCTCGGGTTTATAACAGTGGATGAAAGAATGCACTGGATCGTTAGCGCCCGCTTGAAAGAACATCATACTAGCGAGTATGCTGCTAAGTCATTTGAGGCGTTCCATGGAAAGGTCTTTTCGATTCCGCGGAGGTTTGCTCCGGATCCTGAATTTCTCGCTTGGCATCGTGAACAAGTATTTAATTAGGAGCTGAGAATATCCTCTTCTCGTTGTGGCAATCTCAATTCTCCAGGCGTTTAATAGAAAACAGTTTTGTGTATAGACGTCGATTCAATTGGAAGCGTTCTCTCTCTCTCTCCCTCACACCCCCAGCCGCAGCCGGGCGACGCATTCGACGTGGTAGGTCTGGGGAAACATATCGACGGGGGTGATGTATTCGATCCGGTAGCCGGCGGCGAGGAATTCTTCCAGGTCGCGGGCCATGGTGGTGGGGTTGCAGGAAACGTAGGCCACAACCGGCGCGCGCACGTCCACAAGCTTCTTGAGCGCTTTTTTGTCCATGCCGCCGCGCGGCGGATCGACGACGAGGCGGTTGATCGAGCCCTCGATGGAGTTCAGCAAAATCGGCAGCGCCTGGCGCATGTCGCCGGCGAGAAACGTCGCGTTGCCGACGCCGTTGCGCGCGGCGTTGGCCCGCGCGTCCCAGATCGCTTCCTGGACGACTTCGATACCGTAAATCTCGCGCACGTCGCCGGAGCAATAAATCCCGATGGTGCCCGTGCCGCAGTAAGCGTCCAGCAGCCGCTCGTCTCCGCTGAGGTCGAGCGCCTCCCTGGCCACCTGATAGAGCTTTTCCGCGCCGCGCGTGTTGGTCTGGAAAAACGAGGCCATGGAAATGCCGAAGTGATAGCCGCCCAGGCTCTCGTCAAAGCTCTCTTCGCCGCGCGTTTCCAGCACCACGCGGGGGCGGGCCACATCGCTTTTGCCGTCGTTGAGCCCCCAGGCGAGGCCCTTGAGCGTCGGCTCGGCCCGGAAGAGCGCCTTGGCCATGGCATCGAAATCGATCTTCCTGTCTCCCGTGAGCAGCATCACCAGCAGCGCGTCTTCCTCCACGCTGTGGCGCACGACGAGGTGGCGCAGGGTGCCGTGGTGGCGCGTGGGGTCCCAGGCCGAGAGGCCCTGGCGCTTGCCTTCAGCGACGGCGGCGCGCAGAACGCGCTCCATGCTTTCCGGCGCGAGCCAGCATTTCTCCACGTCGAGGATTTCCCGCCAGTTGGCCGGCTTGTGGAACCCGCCGACGAGTTCGCCGTCGCGCTCGCCAAAGGTGAATTCCATCTTGTTGCGATAGCGCCAGGTGTCGGGGCTGCTGACCGCCGGGCGCACGGGGATTTCGGCGGCGTTGGGCAGGGGGCGGAGGGCGTCGCGGATAATGCGCTCTTTCCAGTGGCGCTGCTCCTCGATGGGAAGGTGCTGCCAGGAACAGCCGCCGCACACGCCAAAAATCGGGCAGACGGGTTCGACGCGCTCGGGCGCCGGGCGCGTGATTTCCAGCAGCTTCGCCTCGCCGTGGTTCTTCTTGGCGCGGGTCACGCGCACCTTGGCGCGGTCGCCGGGGGCGGCATACTTGGTAAAAAGGACGTATCCGCCGGGGCGGGCGATGGCCTGGCCGCCGTAGGAGAGGTTTTCAAACTCGACTTCGAGCACCTGGCCCTTCTTGGGGCGGGGCGCGCGCGGGGCGGCAGGAGTGTTGGAGGACGCGTCTTGGATCGGTGGAATCTCCGCGAAAAATCGTGACCGCTCGGGCCCAATTGGGGTGAAGCTAAACGGCCAGCCAGGCGATGTCACGCCCGAGTTGCGGGCATATCGGCGGGCAAGGAAAACCCCCGGCTCGGTGGAGCCGGGGGAAATCGATGCGTTATCGGGAAGGGGAGGAACAGAGCCCCGGGGCTCTTATTCTTCCTTCTTTTCTTCGTCGGTGGCTTGCGGGGCCTCCTGCTCGGCCGAGGGCTGTTCCTCGGTGGCGGCGGGGGCGGCGGCCGCTTCCTGTTCCTTGAGGGCGGCTTGCGCTTCCTCGAAGGCGGCGATCTGGTTCTTGAGGGCCTTCTGATCGGCGGCCGCTTCGTTGGCCAGCTTTTCCTGGCTGACACGGCGTTCGGTAAGGCGGGCCTTCTTGCCCCGCAATTTGCGCAAGTAGTAAAGCTTGGCGCGGCGCACTTTGGCGCGGCGGATCACTTTGATGCCATCGATGCGCGGGCTGTGCAGCTGGAAGGTGCGTTCCATCCCCACGCCATAGGACACGCGGCGCACGGTGAATGTTTCGCGCAGGCCAGAGCCTTTGCGGCCGATCACCACGCCTTGGTAATCCTGGTTGCGTTCTTTGCCGCTCTCGACAATGCGCACGGACACGCGGACGGTGTCGCCCGGGCGAAAGTGGGGGACATCGGTTTTAAGAAACGGGCCTTCAATTTCTTGGATCATCTGATTCATGGGTGTTCACTCTCTCATCGGGGCAGGGCGCGCCGAATGGCCCGGCGGGCGGCTGCCGAAGTTTGACGCAGCGGGATCACCGAGCCCGTTCGACCGGGAACCATGCGCACAAAGCCGCCAAACGAAAGGGGAAGGCTGGCGGGAATGCAATGGAAAAATAGGGGTTGGACGTTGGCTGTTGGAGGGTCGAGGGACGAAGTTGGAGGATCAGGACAGAGGTGACAGATGTGGTTCAAGACGAGGGTCACACTTTCGTGGGGATGAAAAAGCAGAGGGGGGATGCTTTGCTTGACGCGGGGGAAGGGGTTTTTCTCTACTTCGCGTCCCGCGCGGCGGGGGTTCTTTGCGCCTCCCGCGCTTTCATCACAGTGAAAAGGATATGCTCATGGCAAGCGTCGTTCTCGCTTATTCCGGCGGACTGGACACCTCGGTCATCGTCAAGTGGCTGGTGGATGAAGGCTACACGGTCCACGCGGTTTATATTGATGTGGGCCAGCCCTGCGACGATATCGAGCAGGTGAAGAAGAAGGCCGCCCAGTCGGGGGCGGCGGATTGCCATGTGGTCGATAAGAAGGAAGAGCTTTGCCGCGACTTCGCCTTCCCTTCGATTCAGTGGGATACGAAATACGAGACGGTTTATCTGATGGGCACTTCGGTGGCCCGGCCGGTGATCACCAAGGGATGCCTGGAAGTCGCCAAGAAAGTCGGCGCGACGGCTTTCGCCCACGGCGCCACGGGCAAGGGGAACGATCAGTGCCGCTTCGAGTTGGTGGCGAATTCCCTCTGGCCCGGAATCGAGGTGATTGCGCCTTGGCGGATCCAGCGGTTCCGCGAGAAATTTCCTGGCCGCACGGAAATGATCGCCTATTCCGAGGAAAACAACATCCCGGTGAAGGCGACAAAGGCGGCGCCCTATTCTTCCGATGAGAACTGCCTCCATGTGAGCTATGAGGCCGGCGTGCTGGAGGATCCGGAAATCGAGGGGGTCACCATCCCGGAATACCAGATGGCGGTGCTGCCCGAGCATGCGCCGGACAAAAGCGAGAAGGTGACGGTGGCCTTTGAGGACGGGATCCCGACGGGCATCAACGGTAAGACGATCGAGAGCGCCTACGAACTCGTGAACCTCGCCAATGAGATTGGCGGCCGCAACGGCGTGGGCATCCTCGACATGGTGGAAAACCGCTTCGTGGGCATGAAGAGCCGCGGCGTTTACGAGGCGCCGGGCATGGCCCTGCTCTACGAGGCGCACCGCCAGCTCGAGCAAATCACCGTCGACCGCGATCTGGTCCACCTGCGGGACCGGCTGGCCGTGGACGTCTCCGAGCTGATCTATAACGGTTTCTGGTATTCGCGCAAACTGGACGCCTTGATGGCCTTTATCAAAGAGGCCCAGCGTCATGTGACCGGCGAGGTGGCGTTGCGCCTCTACAAGGGGAACATGATCCCCCTCTCGCGCAAATCGCCGTTCTCCGCCTATAGCGAAGAGATCGCGACGATGGAAGGCGGGGGCAGCTACAACCAGGACGACGCGACGGGCTTCCTGCGTATCCAGGGGCTGCCTCTCAGGGTTCAATCCCGCACGGCCGGGTGGGGAAAAGCGTTCGAATAGTTGATTACCCCGAGATGCGGCCGATTTGCGGAAAAGCACAGTTGACGGTTTCCCAGGCGTGTCGAATATTTCCTTGTGAGTGGAAGCCCCAAGGGGTGCTTCCAAAACTTTCGATGCCCCCCTCGAAAGGTCCTTCAGCAGGTCATGTGGAAAAAACGAAACTTGTTAAGCTTGGGGCTGGCGGCCGCTCTGGCCGTGGTGTCCCTCCCGGTTTTTGGTGCCCGCGTTACGCTGAAAAATGGCGAAACGCTCGAAGGGCAAATCATTTCTCAATCTGACAATAGGGTCACTATCCAGACGTTGCAGCATACGCTGACGATTCCCCGCTCGCGTATTTCCGGGATTATCGAAGGCGAGCCGTGGAGCGTCCAGGTCTACCAGGCGGAGCAGGCGCTTCGACGCGGCGATCTCCAGGCGGCAAAGAGGCTTTGCGCGGAAGCGCGATCCAAGGGGGCTCCCGAGGAAACCGTGGACCAGATCCTCGAGAAGGTGAGAGCCCAGGAGGCCGAGCGGCAGCTTGCCCGTTATCAGGAAACTTTGGACGAGGCGCGGGAAGTTTTCAAAGCTGGGAACGAAGAAGAGGCGCTCGCCATTCTTGAGAGCCTTCTCCGCGAAGTCAGCGAAAACGACGAGCAAGGCGCGCGGCGTGAAATCATCCGCATCATGGTCGATTACCATGTGCAATTCGCCAAGGAGTTCAGCGACCGCGTGCAATACGAGCGCGCCGTCGAGGAATTGAACAAGGTGATTGAACTGGAGCCGGGCCGGGCGGAAGCCTATGTGGACTTGGGGGACATCTATGCGATGTCCAGCGGCGCCTGGCCCCTGGCGATTCGGAATTACCAGAAGGCGCTGGAGTTGGCGGAGGAGGATCTTTCGGCGCCAGAGCAGGCTCGGATTCACTGGCAACTGGGTGAAATTCATCGCCAGAGCAGCGATTGGCGCAATGCGGCGATCCATTATCGCAGGGCCTACCAGATCGATCCCGAGGTCAATTTGCGCGTGGAAGAGCGCTTGATTCAGGCCTGCAGTGAATATGCGAAAGATATCCGGGAATCGAAGCCAAAGGCAGCTCTCCAGGTGGCCGAGGAGGGGTTAAAGGTCCGCAAGGACGAGGATCTGATGGAAATGAAGGGCGAGATCCTGCGTGATATGGAGCGCTATGAAGATTCCAACCAAGCCTTCCGCGAGCTGCTCGAGATGGTCGAGCGCCCGCGCCGCATTTACTACCAGATGGCATTGAATCACTTTGCCCAAGGCGAAATTCTTGCCGGCCGGGAATTGCTGAAAAAGGAGGTCTCCGTCAACCCTCGCAACTATGATGCTCTCTGCCTGCTTGGCGAGTATGCTCTCCAGCGCGATGATTATTCCTCGGCCCAGGAGTATTATCACGAGGCGCGGGAAATCGACGTGGACAGGCCAAAGGCTTTCCTTGGCCTCGCAAAGGCTTATCGCCATCGGGCACGCCAGTTCGAAGAGGAAGCCCGCAAGATGGAAGCGTTGGAGCGGGCACGGGGCTATGTGGACGAGGTTCTCGCCCGCCTGCCCAAGGACCGGGAAGCCAACCTGGAAAAAGGGCGGATTCTCCGCGACGAAGAAGATTACGAAGAGGCATCGGAATACTTCACCACGGTGCTGGAGTTGATTGAAGAAGCGGATCCGGAAGAGCAGGATGAGCTTACGGAACTCAAGGCAGACGCGCTCATTGCTCGCGGGGAAATCAAGCTGCTAACGGCTGGCCCGGGAACGGCGAACAAGGATTTCCTGGCTGCGTTGGAAGCCAAGCCGAATTATGGCCAGGCTTACTATGCCATCGGCCGCGCGTATCGAAAGAAATTCCAGGCCTCGAAGAACCAGGAAGATTTGAAGACGGCGGAAGAAAACCTTCTGAAAGCCATTGAACTCGAACCGCAGAACGCCCAATTTGCCCTGGAACTTGGCATTCTCTATCAGCAGGAGCTGGCCCAGGTCGACACGGAGAACGAAGACGAGTATCTGGAAAATGCGGCGAATTTCTATGAGCGATACATCAATCTGGGAGGAGCCAACGCTCCGGAAGTTCGCCAGTGGATCCGCGAGATTCGTGGCTAGGGGATTGTTGCATGGAAAACGCGCAGCGAGCGCCGGAGCCTGGGCTCCGGCGCTTTTTCTCGTTCTTGCGGCGGTTTTCCTCGCCGGGTGCAAGTCCTCCTCGAAGTTTCCTCCCTATTCCCCTCACGAAAATCTGCTGAGCATTGCCACCGAGTTTTCCCTGGCTTCATCGATGGACCCTTACCGCGACGACCCGGGCGAGGATCTGACCGGGCAATCGATCGCTCGTTCCACCCTTGTCCGGCTGGCGAACTACGAATCGTTGCACCCAAGTCGCTTGCGCCCCGAAGTCATGGCCTATAAAGGGCGCGCGCTGGAATTGCTGGGCGACTATGAAAGCGCCCGGCGCAATTATCTGGAAGCCGCGGAATACGACACGGAGATGAGCGAGGATTTGCGCCGCCGCGCCGGAATCCTCGAACAAATGCTGGTGGTCCAGAAATCCCGCCCCACGGGATCCGATCTCAACGCCATGCTCGGGGTGCTGGCGGGCCAGGCGTCGGACTTCCGGCGGCTGGCGAGGGAATTCGACGGCGAGTTTTACCAGTCGCTTGCCATGGTGGAAGCCGAGGAAGCGGAGGTGCGCCGGGCGGAGTTGATGGCGCGCAACCGGGATTTGCTCGCCGACGGAGAGGATCAGGCGCTCCGGGCATTGGAGTCCCTTGTGCGCAATCACCAGGAAAGCCGGCGCCGGCTGGAACACGCGCTGCGCCTCGCCCATTTCCATCGCCAGCTTGCGGAACAGGAAGTCCGCCTGCGGCCGCCCTCGCGGGCGGGCTTTTCCCGGGAAACCTTTCAAGAGCACTTTGACGCCGCCGTGGATTTGCTCTACCGCATTTCCCAGGCAGATGGGCGGCCTGAGCGCCAGGTGGCGCGCCACGAACTCGATGGCCTCCTCGCCTGGGGCGAACAGATTCGCAGCCAGGCCCGCTAGGCCCTCTTTCCAAGGAAACCGATGATTCAGAATCTTGCCATCGCGGGCTTAGGACTTCTCGGGGGGAGCATTGCGCTCGCCGCGCGCGAGCGCGGCCTGGCCCGCCAGATTGTGGCTGTGGGGCGGCGCGATTACCCCGATGCTGTCGAGGCTGGCCTGATAGACAGCTATACACAGGATCTTGCCGGGGCCGCCTCCGAGGCCGACCTGCTTGTGCTCTGCACCCCCGTGGAGAAAATCCTCGAGCAAATCCCCGTGGCCATGGAAGCGGCAAAGCAGGGGGGGATTGTCACCGATGTGGGATCGACGAAGCGGCGGCTTGTGGAGGCGGCGGAACGGGTCACCTCGCGCGGCACCTTTGTCGGGAGCCATCCCATGGTGGGCAGCCACCTGACCGGCTGGCGCCATGCCGAGGTGGATTTTTTCCAGCGGGGAATCACTTATGTGACGGCGACCGAGAAGACGGACCTGTGCGCCGCGGCCTCCTTGGGAGCATTCTGGGAGGCCTTGGGCGCCCGCACCGTCTACGTGCATCCGCGCCGGCATGATCATCTGTGCGCCATGCTCAGCCATGTGCCCCATATGGCGGCGGTCTCGCTGATCCAGCTTCTCGCGGAATCGCGGGAAGACCCGGCCCTGCTCCGTGTGCTATCCGGCACGGGCCTGCGCGACACGACGCGCATTGCCAAGGGAAGCGCCGATGTGTGGTCGGAAATCTGCCACCACAACGCCGCCGAGGTCGCCGATCAGCTTTCCGACCTGAGCCGCGTGATCCAGGAGTTCTCCGAGTTGATTCGAGAGGGTGACGGCGATCTTTGGGAGCGGCTTCAACAGACGGCGGAGCTGCGCCGGAAAATCGATTAGTGGGCTTTTCTTGATTCCTTGCCGCATGCGGCGGGAACGCAGGGATCTTGCAGTCACTCTTCCGCGTGCATTTGGAATCCAATTTTCCCCTCTCCCGCAAAATCGTCAGGCATTTTCGAGGA
>CAYFUR010000024.1:10391-13465 GCA_964346275.1 uncultured Candidatus Sumerlaeota bacterium | reverse complement strand
CCTCGCCCTCTTTCCGGCATTTCTGTCCTCTGTCCGAAAACTCTTATAAAAACAAAAACGCCCCCTCGTCACAGGGGGCGTTCGTTCGTCCTTGAATTCTTGGTTTCCTGCTACACCGCGCGAAATTCCACGTGGGCTTTTTCGCCGCCCATGACTTGCTCGACCAGGTTGTCCTTGCCGAGCACCACGACGATCGGTTCGTGGACACGGGCTTTTTCTTCCTCCATCCAGGCATAGGAGATAATAATGATGTGGTCTCCGGGCTGGACCAGGCGGGCCGCCGCGCCGTTCAGACAGATATCGTGGGAATCACGCTCGCCCTCGATTACGTACGTTTCAAAACGCGCGCCATTGTTGTTGTTCACGATCTGAACTTTTTCATTGGGGTAAAGGTTGGCGGCATCCATCAAATCGCGGTCGATGGTGATACTGCCCACGTAGTCCAGATTCGCGCCGGTTACCGTCGCGCGATGGAGTTTCGATTTCATCATTTCTCGAAACATGGAGATCTTCCCCCGTCGGCGGACAGTGTTGGATGAGGGACACACCGACGGTCAACAGATAATGCGAAGGGCGTGCCCGAGGAATGAAACCGGTGCAAGGGGGGAATCGGCGGCGGAGAAAAAAGATCTCCGACCGAGGAAGGCCCTTCATCCCGGCGTTCCCCCGTGGACGATTGAGAGGACAAGACTTAGATGGCGGACGCGAGGGGGCACAGGCTAGTAGGACGCGCAGAGTTCGAACAACTGCTCAACGCCTCCGCGATCTTCCATGAAGCGGCAACGGGATTCGCGGCCATGCTCGAAATACTTGCCCGTGTTTTCCTGACCCACTGGCCCCGTGGCGACCAGGACCGGTGTCGCGGCGGCCTGGTCCGGCGTTTCATGGCCGCCAAAGCCCAGGTCGCTCGCCAGACGCGAGGGCACATCGCCCGGATGGCAGGCGTTGACCGAGATCCCGTCATCCTTCAATCGCTCGGCGAAGGCGCGGGCCAGCATCCGGTCCGCCTGTTTGGACTGCCGGTATGCGGAGTCGTTGTCGTAGGAGCGCTGCTTGAATTCCGGATCATTGAGGTCCAGGCCGCCGGCCCAGTAGCTGGCCACCATGACCACGCGGGCCGGGGCCGAGCGGCCCAGGATCGGCCGGAAGGCTTCCGTCATCCAGTAATAGCCGAGCACATTGGTGGCAAATTGCCGCTCGATGCCGTCGGGAGTTTCCTCGCGGCGGCGGGGACACTGGGCGGCCGCGTTGACAAGGATGTGCAGCGGCCCCTCCCAGCGGCCCGCGAGATCCTGGATTGATTGCTTGCGGGAAAGATCCACCAGTTCATAGCGCACGCCGCTGGTCCCGGTCGCCGTGCGGATCTCCGCGATGGCGTTCCGCGCCTTCTCCTCGTTCCGCGCGAGAAGAACCACCTCGAATCCCTTTTCCGCGATCTGGCGGGCGATGGCTCCGCCGATCGTTCCCGTGGCGCCGGTGACCGCGGCGACGCGTTGGAGGCTTTTTTCATCCGGCATGTGTTTCTCCCGCGATCCAGGATGCATAAAAGCTAGGAGCACGCGCATGCTCCGTCAATCGGGGCACATCCCAGGCTTCCGTCCGAGTTGGCGTGCCGGGGATACCGGGCTCTATTGCGATTGACCTGTCAGACGCGCCTTCTCACCAATCTTCTTACACTCCTCGAGGAACGCCTGATGAGCCGCTGGTTCTTGCTGGTTTTATTGTTTGCAATCATCCCCCCGGCCGGTGGGGCGGAGGACGATGAGATTGTTACGCTGGACGATGCGCTTCGTGTCGCGGAGGAAGCGCGATCGGAAGAGAAGCTCTTGAAAGCGGAAGAGGTGCTGACCAACGCGCTGCAATTTGATGACGAGAATCGATGGAAAGCGCGGCGCGAACTGATCGAACTCTACCGCGAGACGCCCCTGTCCGCGAATAGGGAACTCTACTACGATCTCTTGTTCGATCAGGCGGAGGACAAGCATCTGAGCAAGGCCTCCGCGCGCGAGTTGATGCGCCACCTGCTGGACAAAGTGGAGGGGTCCTCTTCGCCCCGGGAAAAGATGCGTCTTCTGGGAGCGTTTTCCGCGCTGGCCAGCGACCCCATTCATCACGACGCCTTTATCGACGCCTATACAAGCCAGCCGGGATTCGATTACAATCGCGCCATCATTCTGGCCGTGGACCGGATCGCCAGGGCAAACCAGTTGGAGAAATACGAAGAGGAGCTGTCGACGCACGAAGACGAGCTGTTTTTCTGGCTGCGCAACGGCGGCGAGGAAAACTGGCGCCAGGACCGCGCCGTGATCGCGGCGTATATATCCGCCCGGCTGCAAAAGGCGCAAGGCCCGGCGCTCGCCGCTTACGTTCACAAAGGCCTCGCCACACGCACGGAAAGCCGCGCCGATGCGCGAAAAGCGGCGGAGGGAGCCTGGACCGATCACAGCCGCGCGGTGCTGGCGACGCTGAAAAGCCAGCTTACAGCGCGCCAGTGGATGGAGCTGTACCGCGAGGCGCTCATTGCCAATAAATACGATGCCGGGTGGCAGATCGAGCACGCGCCGCTTGTGGCCGAGGTGCTCAGCCGCCTCGACCCCGCTCATGCGCGGTCGGCCGTGGACGTGAAGAGGCGGTTGGAGACACTGAGGGAAATCCGGAAGAACGAGCTGGAAATCACGGCGGACCCGGCGCGGCGGGTGCTGGCCCGGCTCAATGAACGGGCGGAAAAGTGGGAGGCCTTCTTCGAGCGCACCCGCGAGTTGGAACAGCGCATTAACAATACCGAAGAGGTGGCGGCGCTTCGCGAGATCGGCGAGGAACTGGCAGCGAGTTTCACGGGCAACAATCCCATCGAAGGCGAGGAAATCGCGGGCCTCGAAAAGCGAATCGCCGTAAAGACCGAGAATATCCAGGAAGCAAAACGCCAGGCGGAGGAACGCCGCCGCCTGCAGGAAGAGCAGCGTTTGCAGGAGCAGGCGCGCCGGCGCGAGTTGGAACAGGAGCGGCGCCGCGCGGAAGAGGAGCGCCGCCTGGCCGAGCAGCAACGCCGCGAACGCATGAACCGCGAGGCGGCC
>CAYFUR010000024.1:7225-10291 GCA_964346275.1 uncultured Candidatus Sumerlaeota bacterium | reverse complement strand
GACGAGGAAACGGGACAGGGCGGCCACGACATGAAGATCGATCCGGGCCAATCGACCAATGAATACTCCTGGCGCCTGGACGCCGTGGCGGGCCTGGGCGAGGTCTACCAGTAGCCCTCTTACTCATACTCTTGAGCTTACTCTTACACTGGAAACCACTTCTTCTCGCCAGGGGGGATTGTCTCTATTTGATGGCGAGGATGAGGATGAGGATGAGGGGTTTATTTCAGCCCGACTATCGGCGACTTTTTTGAAGCGTTTTTTTGGACGCAGCGTGCTCCTGGAGAAACTCGTGGGCGCGCAGGAGGCAGGCGCCGCGCAGGCCTTCGCTGTGTTCTTCCAGGTAATCATGCCCCATGCCGCGGATGATGTAGAGCTCCACCGGCGTGCCGTAATGCGCGGCCCGGATGGCAAAGTTCCGCGATTGACTCGGCGGCACGAGCCAGTCCTCGCCCCCGTGGAACAGGATCATCGGCGGCATTGGGCCGTTGAGGCGCGGCTGCAGCGTGACGGCGTCCTGCTCGCCGCGAAAGATGATGCGATACCGATTTTTTGTCACAAGGTTGTCCGGCCCGCGCGGCCACCCCTCGTCCCAGCGCGATTCCGCCACCAGCGAGATCAAGACGAGCCCATCCGGCGAGGGATCGATGGCCGGATCGGGGAGCGGATGGTTATAGACATCGAGCAGATGGGCCGACGCGGCGAGGTGCGCCCCGGCGGAGCTGCCCAGGGCGTATATTCGTTCCCGGTCCAGGTTCCATCGCCCGGCGTTTCCCCGGACCCAGCGCATGGCCGAACGCCCATCCCGCACGGCATCGGTAATCCCGGTGCCATTGGGCCAGAAGGTGCGGTATTCCGGGAGGAAGACGATATAGCCGCGCCGGGCGAAGAACTCCGCATGCGGGTAGTAGTCCTCCCGCCCGCCATAAAGCCACGCTCCGCCATGAAAAATCACCATGGCGGGACGCGGGGCCTCGGCCCGGGCGGAGGGGTCTTCCATGATATCGATTTCCAGCGTGCGTTCCGCCGAGATCGGATATTCTTTTGTATAGACAGAAAGCCCCGCCGGTGCTTTCGAGGCGCAGCCCGCCAGCAAGGGCAGCAATGCGGTCAGAATAAGAACGGTCCGGACAAGCGGCATCGGGCGCCTCGCGAGTGGTAATTGAACATTCAGGCCCGGCGAGGGGTGATGCAAGAATGATGGCACTTTTTGCGCTCCGCTCACACCTGTATTCCGATGACGAGGATGATGACGATGACGAGTCGATACAATCCGCCCGCGCCTCTCGGGAAAAACTGTGCACTTGTATAGACAGACGCATCACACTGTCTTGGGCGAGGCCTGGTGGAAGACAAGTTCATCGTAAGTGCGGATGGCGTATTTCATGGACCATTCATCGCGGAAAAGGATGATCGGCAGGCCGTCCGTGTCGTGATAGACCTTGCTGATGCCTTCGCGGTTAAAGCGGTCGATATTGTCCGGCGTCTTGCCGTGCTCGTCCGTCACCCAGCGCGCGGCGGTGAAGGGAAGCGGCTCGAAGCGCGCGGCGGTGTTGTATTCGCTGTCCAGGCGCGCCTGAACGATGTCGAACTGGAGCCGCCCGACCGCCGCCAGCACGGGCTCGCGCCCGCCGGCGTAGGGATCATAGAGCACCTGGATCGCGCCCTCTTCGCTCAACTGCTGCAGCCCCTTGTCCAGGTGCTTGCGCTTCATCGGGTCCGGCGCGACGACGCGGGAAAACAGCTCCGGGCAGAAGCGCGGAATGCCTTCAAAGCGGAACGACTCGCCCTTGGTCAGCGTATCGCCGAGCGCAAAGTTCCCCGTATCATAGAGGCCGACGATATCGCCGGCCCATGCTTCGTCGACGGTTTCCCGTTCCTGGGCAAAGAACATCACGGCGTTGTTGAGCTTCATCTTCTTGCCCTGGCGCGTGTGGAGAACCTCCATGCCGCGCTGAAACCGGCCACTGACAATGCGCAGGAATGCGATGCGGTCGCGGTGCTGGCGGTCCATGTTGGCCTGGATTTTAAAGATAAACCCGCTGAAACGATCGTGCTCCGGCGGGATCTTGCCTGCCGTCGAGGGGCGCGGCACGGGCGGCGGGGCCAGCTCGCCGAATGTTTCCAGGAATGGCTGGACGCCGAAATTGGTCAGCGCCGATCCGAAAAAGACCGGCGTGATATCGCCCGTGCGGAAACGCTCGTCGTCGAATTCCTCGCCCGCGAGATCGAGCAATTCCAACTCCTCCGCGGTCTGATCGTAAACGCTGTCGCCCAGCAGGCCGCGCAGCTCCTTCTCGTCCCAGTCCTTTTCAATATGCTCGACGCGCTCGCCCTTCTCCCCCGCGCGCTGGAAGAGGTAGACCTTCTCCTTCCGCCGGTCGTAAACGCCCTGGAAATTCTTGCCCATGCCCAGGGGCCAGTTGAGCGGCACGCAATGAATCCCCAGCAGCTTCTCGATCTCCTCCATCAGGTCCAGCGCCTCGCGCCCCTCGCGGTCCCACTTGTTGATCAGGGTAAAGATCGGCATTTCGCGCAGGCGGCACACCTGGAACAGCTTTTCCGTCTGCGGCTCCACGCCCTTGGCCGCGTCGATCAGCATGATGGCGGAATCCGCCGCCGTCAGGGTGCGATAGGTGTCCTCGCTGAAGTCCTGGTGGCCCGGCGTATCCAGCAGGTTGTATTGAAAATCGTGATAGGGAAACTGCATGACCGATGTGGTGACGGATATGCCGCGTTCGCGCTCGACGCTCATCCAGTCCGACGTCACCGAGCGGCCCGCGCGCTTGGCCTTTACGGCGCCGGCCAGGTGGATCGCGCCGCCATAGAGCAGCATTTTCTCCGTCAGCGTTGTCTTGCCGGCGTCGGGGTGCGAAATAATCGCAAAGGCGCGGCGCCGGCCGATCTCTTTCTCATTCGAGGCGGTCATCGTTCATCCCAGTGGCGAGAGTCTCTCGGGTCTGCGTTCGCGAGGCGGCGGGGGAGAGAGCGCTGGAGCGGCCCGCGCCTCCGGACGCGGCGCCACTATGGCCAGCGGCGGCGCTGCATCAAGGGGGAAAAGCGCGC
>CAYFUR010000024.1:0-7125 GCA_964346275.1 uncultured Candidatus Sumerlaeota bacterium | reverse complement strand
CCCGCCTCGCGGGGCTCCAGGTCCGTTGCCTGGTCGGCGACCGGTTTCAGGCTTTCGGCGGGAATGACGACGAACATGTAGGGCTGCTCGTTCTGGCTCCGCGCTGCCCGTCCGCCGGGAGAGGAGTGATAGCCGTTCATGCCGACGAAGGCCCCGGTGGAGGTGAGCACGGGCGAGCCCGCCCCGGCGGAGGAAATCTCGCCGTCGGTGATATACAGTTTGCGCGGACGTTCGATAATGGCCTGCACTTCGCCGCTCATGGCGCCGACGGTGCGGCGGGCGATGCGGCCAAGGCGGCTGATGGCAAAGATGGGGTCGAGCATCCCCGGCGAGGCCTGCTCGTCCAGGGAGAGGTGGACAAACGAATCTTCCACCTCTTCCGTGGGCTTGAGAAAGACCAGGTCGAGATCGGGATCGCGGATGACCACGCCCGCTTCGATTTCATCGCCATTAGGCATGATATACAGGATTTTCTTCAGACGGGCGGAATACTCCGCGTCCTCGCCGAAATACGACGCATAGAGCGCGGCGGGATCGAGATTGGAGAGCGATGTCACGGCCAGGCCCTTTTCATCGAGCACGGTGCCGACGGATTCGAACTTTTGCTCGTTTTCGCTTTGCTGGCCAAACATGGCGGCTTTCATTTCCACCACGATTTCCAGCCGGATCACGGCATCGCCTTTTTCTTTCACGACCTGGCGGAAGTCTTCCGCGCCTTCCGCGGCAAAGAGGCCGGGCGCGGCCGCGAGGATCAGCGCCAGGGCGAGCAGTGTGGACTTGATGATTTTCATGTCGAGAGCCTTTCCGGGATTTCCTCCCAAGGGGTGTTGATAGACGGGGCCGGGGGGTTATTCCCAGCTCGGTTCCATTTCCAGATACTTGTTGGCCGTGCCTCGGCGTATAAAGACGATGACCTGTTCGTCCTGCCGCTCTCGGGCGTCGGCGAGAGCGTCTTGCACATCGGCGAGGGTGTCGATCTCGCGTCCGTTGATCTCCAGCACCACGTCGCCGGAATTCAATCCCGCCAGGTCGGCCCAGCCGCCTCGGGTGACGCTGTCTACAAGGACATCGACATCGACCCCTTCCAGCTCCGGCTCGCTGCGGTCGTCGAAGGTGGCTTCGCGAACGATGAATTCGAAATCCAGATTGCGGGAGCGGCGCACCTCGCGCGCTTTCTTGGGCGATTCCAGGAGCGTCGCCGCCACCGTTTCCTCTTCCATATTGCGCAGGATGTGGAATTCCACCTTCGCGCTGATGGGATACTGGCGGATCAGAGTGCGGAAGACGCCGCTGTCCTCGGTGGCCGAAATGTCCAGCGGCTCGCCGTCAACGTGGGTGATCATGTCGCCCACTTGAAGGGGAAAGTCCTCGGGCCGTTCTTCATAGAGGCGGGTGATGCGCACGCCTTCGAGATCCTCGTCCCCCAGGTTTTCCGCCAGCTCGCGCGTGATGGGCTGGGTTTCCATGGGCAGCCACGCCTTGCGCACTTCGCGTCCCGGTGGCGGCAAGTCCTCGATGCCCAGCTCCACAACGGTCAGGTATTCTTCCGCGTCGCGCTCAAAACGCACCAGGGCGGGAACGAAGCCGTCGTCACCGCCGGACATGAGGCCTTCGGTCATGGCGGTCAACTCGCCCAGGGTTTTGATTTCGTGGCCGTTGACCGAGAGAATGATGTCGTCGGACTTGATTTCCGGCTTGGCCTGGGCCGCGGGGCCGCCGGGCCCGGTCGAGGTGACCACCACGCCGCCGGGCTTGTCGCGCCCGAGATCGAGCCGCTTCCACAGCGTCACGTCGCGCGCCGTGATGCCCCAATGGCGCAGGACTTCCTGGGGCACGAGGGCGGACTGGCGTTCCTCGGGAACGAGGGTGATTGTCTGGGCGGCGCGTTCGCCATTGCCGTCCCTGGCCAGGATATCCACGGCGACACCGCCGCCGATGGGAAGGTTCGAAATAAGGTTGTATATATCGGGAAGGTCTTCGCCAAAGCGCCCCTCCACCGGCTGGCCGTTGATGGCGGTGATGATCTGGCCCGGTTTCAGGCCGGCGCGCTCGGCGGGCGAGTCGTCATAGACCGTGGCAATGAGCACCCCCGAGGCCTCGCGGTCCTTCTTGAGCAGTGGCTGGAGCTGGAGCCCGGCGTAGGCGCGGCGGACATGGCCGCGATCGATGATTTCCTCGGCAACGTCCTTTGCCAGATTGCCGGGTATGGCGCCGCCCAGGCCCAGGCCGATTTCGTTCACGCCGATGATCTTGCCGTCCAGGCTGATCAGCGGCCCGCCGGAATTGCCCGGATAGATCGCCGCGTCGTGGCCGATCCAGCGCACCAGCCGCCCGACGTTTTCGCCGTCGAGCTGGAACTGCCGGTCTCCCCATGTTTCCGGCGGGATGATCGCCGTGTTGCTCACGATGCCCAGGGTGACGGACTGGGAAATCGCGCCGGGGCTTCCCATGGCCAGCACCATGTCGCCCACCCGGACGTCGTCGGAATTGCCGAATTCGGTAGAGGGAAACTCGCGCCCTTCCTCTTTCGGCTGGAGCTTGATCACGGCGATATCCGTGGCCGCGTCGGTGCCCACCAGCTTCGCGGGCAGCTCCTCGCGGTTGGGCATGGTGACGACAAGCTGCACGGCTTTGCCGGCCACATGGTGGTTTGTCATGATGTGGCCTTCTTTGTCGATGATCGTGCCGCTGCCGAAACCGACAAATTTCCGGGCGCGTCCGTCGGAATAACTGGGTTCGACGACTTTGATGCGCACGATGGTGGGGTTCACCAGGTCCACGGCCTGGTCCACCGCCGCGCGCTGCGAGTTGGAAAGGTCGAGGCGGTCGGGCCGCGAGGTGGTTGTGCAGGAGACGAGTAATGCCAGAATGGCACAGATCAAGGCTGAGAGGGGAAGTTTTTGCATGAGATGGTGTAATTATTCCTTCCTCAAGAGGATGAGTGTAAAGGGGGGAGCGAACATCAAGCCGGGCGTGTGGCGGCTTCGGATCAGTAGCCGGAAGTTCCGCGAGGTTGCGGAAATGTGTGCGGGAACGACTGCTGATCCTTCAGGCTGCATTCGGGGTTTTCGCCGACGGGGTTGATTGTATAGTCGCCTTCGCCGGGGCAAGCGGGCGTCGTGCGGAGATACTTGCTATTTCCCACGAGATCGGCCCATGCCGGCACAGCGTCCACGTCCTGGTTGTATTCCAGGGCCCATTGCTGCTTGGCGCCGTCGATCTTGGCGAGGTTTTCCTGGCAGGCATTGCGCTCTGAAATTTCCCGCGCCCGGAGAAAGCTGGGCACCGCGATGGCCGCCAGCAACCCGGCGATTGGAAGTAAAAGGAACAGCGAGGCGGTGCTGATGATAACCCCGGCGATGGCCATGTTCTTTGGGTGTTTTTTCAGCCCGATCAGGCTGAAGATCAGGCCGAACGGCGAAAGGATAAAGCAGGTGAAGAGTCCCAGAATCGAAAGGACGAAACCCCACGTGCCGGCGCTGTTCTTTTGATCTTCCGGCGGCTGGCCCGGCCGGGGCGTCTCGAAATCCTGCTGGGATGGAGGCTCCTGGCTCATGGTCAAGCTCCCCTCATTGGATTTGTTTTCCGATGAATTCGTTTTTCGGGGAATCTTGGAACCGGGGCAAGGAGAAGCCCGTTCATGAAAAGAAAAACCAGCCCTTCTTCTTCTCCTTTTCGCCAAAGAGCTTTTCCGGATCGGCGGGAAATCCGGCCCAGCGATCCAGCAGCCCATCGCTGATGGTCGACGGCCAGCGCGGCGCGCCTTCCTCGAGCCAGCGCGCCGCCGGCTCCATGGTGCGCTCGAAGGTCACCGTGCGCAGCCACTCCAGCCCCGCCTGCCGGTCCTCTTCGCGGTTTTTCGCCGACCGGTTGCAGGCGATCAGGATTTCCTTGGCCGCGCGGCTGGCATTCGATCCGTCTATACCAGCGGCCAGGCCCGCCGCGACCAGCATTGTTTCCACGCCCGCTTCCAGGCTGACGACGGGACGCGCGCCCCATCGCACCATCGCCAGCAGGCGGTTGCGGCTGCCCAGCTCCGCTTCCGGAATGGGCCGGTCGAGGGAGAGGCACGCCCCCGCATAGGCGAGGAAGGCTTCCTCGACCTCGCCCGATTGCGGCGGCAGATCGATGACGCGCCCGCGATCGCGAAACCGCTCGAGCGGCTTCATAAGCGACTGATGAATTTGCTGGCCCGCCGGGCCCGTGGGAATGCCGCAGGAAACGAAATAAAGTTCGGGGTCGTCGCCGAGGGCTTTTTCCAGGGCGGCGGCCATGCTGGACTCGTCGAGCCAGACGTTCCAGCTTCCGCCGAAATAGACATAGCGCGAATTCTCGCCGAGGCCGCGGTCGCGCAGCAGCGCGGGAAAGGGCGGGCGCTCGGCGGGTTCGCTCCAGCTTTCCGGCACGGCGCAGGGGATTTCGTGCACACGGCGGCAGACATGCCAGTGGTTGCCGTAGCGCCCCAGCAGGCCGAGCTGGCCCAGGAGTGCGTGGCGCTGCGGTCCGCTGACCGTGGAGAAGGCGTCGGCGTGGAGCAGGGCCTCGCGCGTCAGTTTCCAGACATGGTCGCGGGCGGTGGTGTCCGGGGCGCCGCCCTGGCGAAGCTGCGAGGCGTGCAGTTCGGCCATGGGATCGCCGAAGAAATCGACCCAGCAGGGAACCTGGCGCACATAGGAAAGGCGCGTGGCGGCGGCGGCGGGCATCAGCGATCCCACGCCGAACACGGCATCGGTAAAGCTCAGGTCCACCGTTTCCTGGAGGACATCGGGGCGCAGGATTTCCTCGGGAGAAAAAGCGGCGGCGTCCTTGATGCCGGGCAGGGGGATGGCCTCGCGGCGCCGCTCCTCCAGCATCACCACCACAACTTCGTGTCGGGCCTGGATCAGGGGTTCGACGAATTGGCGTAGCCGGATCGAGGGGCCGGTGACAATGGCTCCCTCCTCCCGCGGCCAGGGGCCGGTTCCGATAACACAGATTTTCATTGGCGCTCGCTGCTCCCGGAGTGGGTCTGAATTGGACGCGATTAAAGGGGGCGCGATGCCCGCTCGCAAGGAGGAAGGCGCCGCTTTGCCGCGCCCCGGCCGCATTGCGCATTGACGCGGCGGTCCAATTGCCAACGATGGGGGCGACTTCGGGCCGGCGCGCTCGCCCGCCCTCCCCCATGCGAAGGAACTTATTTCATGAGTGAATCATTTGTCGGCGTTGGCGTGGCCGGTTACGGCATCCGCCTCGCCTCGATCATCGAAGCCCTCCCCGGTATAGACGATTCCATCCGCGTTGTTGCCGTTTACGACCCAAGCCCCCGCGCGGCGGAGCGCCTGCGCGAAAGGTTCCAGCATCCCTTCCGCGTCTATACGGATTACCGCGAGTTTCTGGCGGACCCGGCGATGCGGTGGGTGGCCATCGGCTCGTGGAACTGTTTCCACCGCGAGCAGGCCGTGGCGGCGCTGGAGGCGGGCAAGCACGTCTTCTGCGAAAAGCCGCTGGCCACGACGACCGACGATTGCCTCGCGATTCTGAAAGCCTGGCGGGAAAGCGGCCGCATTTTCTCCATGGGGTTCACGCTGCGCTATTCCCCGCATTACGACAGGATCAAGGAGATCATCGAATCGGGGCGCATCGGCCGCATCGTCAGCATGGAGTTCAATGAAACCCTCGATTTCAACCACGGCGGCTATATCATGCGCGACTGGCGCCGCATGCGCCGCTTTGCCGGAACGCATTTGCTCGAGAAATGCTGCCACGATATCGACCTGGTGAACTGGATCGTGGGCAGCCGCGCGGAACGCGCCGCCAGCTTTGGCGGGCTCGATGTCTTTACAAAAGCGAACGCGCATTTGCAGAAAGCGTTACCGCCATCGGCGGAAGGCCACGTTCCCTACGAGGCATGGGAAACCGGGTCGGAGTTGAACCCCTTCACCTGCGAAAAAGACATCGTGGACAACCAAGTGGCGATCCTGAAATACGCCAACGGCGTGCGCGCGACGTTTCACACAAACTGCAACGCGGGGATTCCCGAGCGCCGCATGTATATACTCGGCACCGAGGGCGCCATCCGCTCGGACGTCATCAGCGGCCAGATTGAATGGCGCCGCATCGGCTTTAACGAAGCCATGCACGACGCCTCGACATCGGCGAAGGGCGGCCACGGCGATGGCGACCGCCTCCTGGTGGAAACGCTGGCGGACTCGATGCTCCGCGACGCCCCGCCGCGCACCACCGCCGAGGACGGCCTGACTTCCGCGCTGACGGTTTTCGGCGTCGACGAGGCCCTCGACACCGGCCGCGTGGTGGACCTGGGTCCGCTCTGGGAAAAGGCGGACGCCATCCTGCGCCAGCATCCCGCGCGGCAGGATGCGCCGTCAGCCTGAGCCGGCTTTCTCGATGATAAAATCCCGGGATGGGGCGCCCCCGTGCAGGCGCCCGGCGGCCATTTCGATGGCGTGCTCGGAGCTGTCGCAGGCCACCCAGCGCCGGCCCAGACGCTGGGCCACGGCGGGCACGGTGCCGCTGCCACAAAAGAAATCCCCCACCACATGCCCCTGGCTGCTGTGGGCCAGCAGCAACCGCTCGATCAACGCCTCGGGCTTTTGCGTGGGATAGCCCAGGCGCTCGCGCGCGTTGATGTTGAGCGTCGGCATCCGCCAGACATCCGTCGGCGTTTTGCCTTTCGATTTGTCGCGCCCCTCGCTCAGGCGCAGCGCCCGGCTCGTCATCGGTTCGCGGGGCAGCGCGTCGTGGTTAAAGGTCCAGCGCGTGCTCTTGCTGTACCAGAAAATCACATCGTGCTTGCGCGGCCAGAAATCCTTGCTGCGCCCGCCATAGTCGTAGGCCCACACGATTTCGTTGCGAAAGCCGGGCCGGCTTTTCTCGCCGCCATAGCCGAACAACTTGTCCAACTCCACCTTGATATAGTGCCCCGCGTGCCAGTCGCAGTGGACCAGCAGGCTCCCCGATTCGCGCAGCAGGCGGTGCATCTCCGCAAAGCGCTCGTTGAGCCACGCCAGGTAGCCCTCCAGCCCCTCGCGCCAGGTGTCGGTAAAGCCGCTGCCGTTGGCGCGGGGAAGCGGATCGTAATCCCGCCCGGAAAAAAACGGCGGGTCCGCATAGACAAGATCCAGGCTC
>CAYFUR010000023.1:32682-40193 GCA_964346275.1 uncultured Candidatus Sumerlaeota bacterium | reverse complement strand
GCCCTCGAATGCCAGGCGATCAAGAGAGCGCGCGAGCATCTCGGTTTCCGGAATGTCGTTGTCATGGTGCCCTTCTGCCGCACCCCGGAGGAAGCGGACCGCGTCCTCCAGACCATGGCGGATTATGGCCTCGTTCGCGGCCAGGAAGGACTCGAAGTCTACGTGATGATCGAAATCCCCTCCAATGTCTTCCTCGCCGGGGAGTTCGCCGATCGCTTTGACGGCTTTTCCATTGGCAGCAACGACTTGACCCAGCTTGTCCTCGGGGTGGACCGCGACTCCGATCAACTCTCCCACCTCTTCGACGAGCGTAACGACGCCGTCCTCGCCGCCATCAGCCAGGTCATCCGCTCCGCCCATGAAAAAAGCGTCAAAGTCGGAATTTGCGGGCAGGGGCCCAGCGACCACCCCGACTTTGCGGAATTCCTCGTGCGCGAAGGCATCGATTCCCTTTCGCTCAACCCCGACAGCATCGTCCCGACCATTCATCAGGTCGCAAAACTGGAAAAGCAGATCGGCTCTACCAGCCAGGGAGCCTGAAACATGGGAAAACAGAAACTCTCTCGCTATCAAATCGCCGAACGCTTCGATGCAGTGATCTTTGATCTCGACGGTGTCGTCACCCAGACCGCCCGCGTCCATGCGCAGGCTTGGAAACGCATGTTTGACCGATACCTCCAGCAACGCGCTGAACGGGAGGACGAGGATTTCCGACCCTTCGACGTAAGAACGGATTATCCGGAATACGTCGACGGCGTGCCGCGCTATGATGGCGTCAGAAACTTTCTCCAATCGCGCGGTATCCACCTCCCGGAGGGAGATCCGAGCGACTCCCCGGAGAGGGAAACTATCTGTGGCCTCGGCAATCGGAAAAATGAGAACTTTCGGGAAGTCTTGGAAACCGACGGCGTCGATGTCTATCAGACCACCATCGACTTCATCCATTTTCTGAGAGATCGTGAGATCAAGACCGCCATCATCTCGGCCAGCCGGAACTGCAAAGCGGTATTGCAAGTGGCCGGCGCCCTCGGCCTGTTCGACGCACGCGTCGACGGAGTCGTGCAGCGCGAACTCGGCATCCGTGGGAAGCCAGCTCCCGATGTCTTTGTTGAAGCCAGCCGCCGGGTGGGCGCTTCGCCAGAAAAAAGCGTTGTTGTCGAAGACGCGGTGCCGGGCGTGCGCGCGGGGCGCGAGGGGGGCTTTGGCCTGGTCATTGGCGTTGATCGCACCGGGAGGGCAAACCATCTTGCCCAATACGCCGACTTTGTGATCAAAGATCTTGGAGAACTCTGAGAAAGGTTTTTCATGAGCATTTCAACAGAGCATCTGCCATCCGCCCTGGATAGAGCGAGGGACTTGCAAACCCGGATCGGAAAACGCCGCCTGGCGGTCTTTCTGGATTACGATGGAACCCTCACCCCTATCGTGGAAAAGCCTGAGGACGCCGTGCTTTCAGATCAAATGCGCCAGGCGGTCAAAGGGCTGGCCGATATATACAAGGTTGCGGTCATCAGCGGGCGCGACCGCGAGGATGTCGAAAAGCGCGTCGGCCTCGACAATCTCTATTACGCGGGCAGCCACGGTTTCGATATCGCAGGACCGCGCAATAGCGGCATTCAGAGTGAGAAAGGAACAGAATTCCTGCCCGTTCTTGACGAAACGGAGAAGGAGCTGCTGAGCGAGACGAGTGACATCCCCAACGCCCAGATTGAAAGAAAGCGCTTCTCCATCGCTATCCACTATCGCCGGGTGGCTCCCGAACGCTATGAAACATTGAAAGCCAAGGTCCAGAAGATCACCGGCGGGCACGGGGAACTGCGTCTCTCCGAAGGGAAAAAAGTTTTTCAAATCCAACCCGACATCGAATGGAACAAAGGCCACGCGGTCAATTTCCTGCTCCGGGAAATCGGTCTCGAAGAAACCCAAACGATTCCCTTGTATATCGGAGATGATCTCACCGACGAGGATGCCTTTCGCGCACTCTCCGGGCGCGGCCTCTGTATTGTTGTCCGGGATATAGAACCCCGCCCCACAGAGGCGGAATACGCCCTTGAAGACACGTCCGAAGTGGAGAAGTTCCTCACGATGCTCATCCAACTTGGTTCTGGAGGACACGCATGACAGCCTGGACACTGGAATTCCAAGGATTCGAACCGGAAAACGAAAAACTCCGGGAAGCGCTCTGCGTCCTGGGCAACGGATACTTCTGCACTCGCGGTGCCTGCGCGGAAACCGATGACGATGGAATCCATTATCCGGGCACCTACCTGGCCGGGGGTTACAACCGGCTGAAAACCGAGGTCGCCGGGCGAATGATTGAAAACGAAGACCTGGTGAACATGCCGAACTGGTTGCCGCTCAAGTTTCGCCCGGAAGGCGGCGAGTGGTATGAACCGGAAGACGTGGAAATGATCCGCTATCTCCTGCGCCTGGATCTGCTTCACGGCATCCTCTTGCGTGAAATGCATTTTCGCGATCATGAAGGCCGGGAAACGGAATTCCGCTCTCGCCGGATCGTTCATATGGATAAGCCGCACCTGGCCGCCGAAGAGACCGCAATTCGTCCGCTCAACTGGGGCGGAAGAATTGATATCCGCACGGCGATCGACGGAACCATCACCAATAATGGAGTCGCCCGCTATCGCTCTTTGAATAGCTATCATCTCCATCCAGTCGAATCCGAGCATTTTGACGACGAATCCATCTACCTGAAAATGCGCACGAGCCAATCCCGTCTCGAGGTGGCCACAGCCGCTCGAACCCGTGTCTTTATCGATGATGAAATTCTGGTCCCTGCGCAAAACCACGTGGATAAGCCAGGCCACATCGGCCGGGATTTCACCATCGAAGTCAACGAGGGCAGCACGCTCCGGCTGGAAAAAACCGCTTCCCTCTACACATCGAAAAACAAAGCCATTCCCGAATGCGGGCTCGCGGCAAAAGGCGCCATTCTCCACGCTCCCAATTTTGAATCCCTCTTGAAAAGCCACCAGACCGCCTGGAAGCACCTCTGGGAAGCCTTCGATCTGGAACTGGACCAGCGCGGCCCCGATCAGGGCGAGCGCACTTCCATGGTTCTCCGCCTCCACATCTTCCACCTGCTCCAGACCGTCTCGCCCAATACCATGGACCTCGACGTCGGCGTCCCTCCCCGCGGATGGCATGGCGAGGCTTACCGCGGCCACATTTTCTGGGACGAACTCTTCATCTTTCCAATCCTCAATTTCCGGATTCCTGAAATCACGCGTGCCCTGCTGAAATATCGATATAGACGCCTTGACGCGGCGCGAATTCTGGCTCGGCGGGAAGGCTATCGCGGCGCCATGTATCCCTGGCAAAGCGGAAGTTCCGGCCGGGAAGAGTCCCAGGAGCTTCACCTGAATCCGAAATCGGGCCGGTGGATTCCCGACAATTCCCACCGCCAGCGCCACATTAATGCCGCCGTCGCCTATAACATCTGGCAATACGACCAAGTGACGTGCGATTCGGAATTTCTTCAACTCTATGGCGCGGAGATGTTCCTCGAAATCGCCCGCTTCTGGGCCAGCATCGCCGCGTTCAATCCAAGAATTGATCGCTATGAAATCCTCGGGGTCATGGGGCCCGACGAATATCACGAAGCCTATCCCGAAGCCGAAACGGGAGGGCTGAACAACAACGCCTATACAAATGTCATGGCCGCCTGGATTTTAGATCGCGCCCAGCAGATTCTTTATACTCTCCCGGAAGACCGCCGCGAACGCCTCATCGAAAAGCTCGAAATCGCACCGGAAGAAATCGCTGAATGGGAAACGATCAGCCGCAAGATCAAGATCCCCTTCCACGAGGATGGAATCATCAGCCAATTCGAAGGTTACGAAGACCTCGAGGAATTTGATTGGAAGGGTTATCAGAAGAAATACGGCGATATCCAGCGCCTCGACCGGATTCTGGAAGCGGAGAACGACACGCCAAACCGTTATAAAGCCTCCAAGCAGGCCGACGTCCTCATGCTGTTCTTTCTTTTCTCAACGGAAGAACTCCAGCAGATCTTCGAGCGGCTCGGCTATGAGCTGAAACCCGGGATGATTCCCCGCAATATCGATTACTATGCGAAGCGCACCTCACACGGCTCAACCCTCAGCAACGTCGTTCATTCCTGGGTCCTGGCGCGTTCAGAACGCGAGCATTCCTGGGAATTGTTCCGCAATGCTCTCGAGAGCGACCTCGATGATATCCAGGGAGGCACGACGCCGGAAGGAATCCACCTCGGGGCGATGTCGGGCACGGTCGACCTGATGCAGCGCTGCTATACAGGCATGGAAATCCGTGAAGATATGCTCATGTTCAACTCCTATCCCCCGCCAGAACTCACCAAATTGTGTGTCCGGATTCGCTATCGCGGCCATTCGCTGGAAATCCATCTGGATCAGGAAAAGCTTCGAATTCGCAGCCTTCGCTCCTCCGAAAATCCGATCCGCATCGGCTTCCGTGGGTCTGTGCAGGACTTCGGCGAGGGGGACGAAGCCATATTCGATCTGGAAACGGATGGGAAAGAATAATTGGCTAACCTCGCTGCCTGACCACCCTCCTTGCCTGGCGTATATAATCGGCGGCCGCGAGCAAGCTCAGCACCGCTGTCACAATGTAAAACCCCTCCCGCAGCCAGTGCCCGGGCGAGAGCGCAAGCACGGCCAGGAACAACCCGAAGAGCGTCACCGTTGCCAGCTTGCCCGCCAGCCGGGCCTTGAGCCGCTTGAGGTCCGACCAAATCCCTCTTTCCGCAATATTCGCAAGGATCCCCGCCACCGCCAGGTCTCGCGAAAGCAGAATCAACACGGCCAGCACGCTCATCTTCCCTTCGTGAACAAAGGTCGCCAGAACGGTAAAGCTGAACAGCTTATCCAACAATCCGTCGAAAAAGCCGCCCCACCACGTGACGCTCCGCAACTGCCGCGCGGCAAATCCGTCCAGGCCATCACTGAGCGCTCCGAGAATGACCGCGGCGATTCGCGCACCGTTTCCGAGAAAAGGGAATGCAATCGCCAGAACCAGCCGCACCGCCGAAAGCGACGTCGGGATCGCCCAACGCAGGCGGCTCCATCTCCGCCTGCTCGGTGGCAATTGCTCGTAATTCAACGCGCGACTCCTCAGGATGCGGGGTTCTCGCGCATCTTTCGATAGATACGCTCCGTATCTTCCCGGCGGCACAGTTCCGTTCCCGGAGTCATGACACACGCCGTGCCGGCGGCAACGCCAAAGCGCACGGCTTCCACCAGGCCTTCCCCGCGATCCAGCGCCAGGACAATTCCCCCAACCGTGCTGTCACCCGCGCCAACCCGGCTTTTCACGGCCACCGTTGGAGAACGCATGCGCTGGCAGGTATCACTGCTCAGGATCAAGACACCGCCCGCGCCCAGGGAAAGCACCACCACGGGTGTCTTTCCTTTAGAAATCAATTCGCGAGCCGCTTCCTCCTGGGCTTCCTCATCCCGCAATTCCCGACCCGCCAAAGTCTCCAGTTCGCGCAGATTCGGCTTCAAAAGATCCACTCCCTCATCCGCCGCATACTGAAGCGGCGCACCAGACGTATCCACCATCACGCGAATATTCTGCTCGCGGCAAACCCGTGCCAGGCGGCCGTAAAAATCATCCGGAACGCCAGGAGGAAGGCTGCCGCTTGCCACCAGAAAAGCGGGCTTTTCCTTCATCGATTTGATGTAATCCAACACGCTTTGCCACTCGTTTTCGGACAATTCTGGCCCCGGCATGGCAAAGCGATATTGCTGGTCCGTCGACTCTTCATCAATGGTCCATCCCTGCCGAATCTCGTTTTGTATAGATACGACCTCGTGAGGGACCGCCTCTTCCTTGAGAAAAGAACAGACCATGGCTCCCAAGGCTCCTCCACAGGCCAGCACCGCCAGGGCATCGCCACCGAGCTTCTTCACGGCTCGCGCCACATTCACCCCTCCTCCCCCGGGATCGTAACGGATCGAATGGCAACGAAGCTTCTTGTTCGCCGAAACGCTATTCACCTTCGCGCTCACATCAACGGTTGGATTCATCGTCAGAGTAACGATCACGGCTAACATCCTTTTCCAGGGATTTTCCAAGACTCTCGGGATCTCGGCGCGCAAGCGCAAGACAAGTGCCCGCCACCACGCCCAGAAGTGCCCCGGACTGTCTCTTGCATCTCAGCCAGCCTGAGAATGCCGAACAAAAAAAGGATCGGAAAATGGCCTCGAAGCCGAGCTTAGAAGAATACCAAAGAAAACGGAACCTGGAGCGTTCCCCGGAGCCTAAGGCAAAGAAGAAGACCTCGGGGACAGTCAGACCGATTTTCGTCATTCAGCAGCATCGGGCCTCGAGCATGCACTTCGATTTTCGCCTGGAAGTGGGCGGAGTGCTCGTTTCCTGGGCCGTTCCGAAAGGCCCCTCCACCGATCCGAAAGAAAAGCGCCTCGCCCTCATGGTCGAAGGCCATCCACTCGATTATCATCATTTCGAGGGCCGGATCCCCGAGGGCGAATATGGTGCGGGAACAGTCATTGTCTGGGACACCGGGCATTATCGCAATTTGATGGAGGAGAAGGAGAATGCATTGTCGATGGCGGAATCCATTGAAGAAGGGCACGTGGAGGTCTGGCTCGAAGGCAAAAAACTTCAGGGTGGATACGTCCTGATTCATACCGGCAAAGGGAAAAACAAAAAGCAATGGCTCCTGAAGAAAATGAAAGACGATAAGGCCGACGCGCGCCGCAGTCCCGTGAATACGGAGCCCGAATCTGTCCTCAGTGGAAAAACCGTCCAAGAATTGGAAGAAGAGATGTCCGGCGCGAGAGGGAACCCAAAGACGTGACCCGCGAGAAAGCGACCTGAAAAATGTCCACGCGCCGCTATGGAAGACATTCCGTCCAAATCAGCAACGAGGACAAAACCTTCTTTCCCGAAAGTGGCCTGACAAAGGGAGATGTGATCGACTATTACGAGCAAATCGCCGAATACATCCTCCCCCTTGTCAAGGATCGGCCGCTGAACCTCGAACGCTGTCCCGATGGCATCCGCCGAAAGGGCTTCATTCAGCAGGATCGCCCCGACTACTTCCCCGGCTGGATTAAAGAGGTGACCGTTGAAAAAGAAGGGGGCCGAGTCACTCATGCTCTCGCAAGCAAGACAGCCGATCTGGTCTATCTCGCCGACCAGGGCGTCCTCACTTTCCATATTTGGCAAAGCAGAAAAGACAAGCTGCATTCTCCTGACAGGATGATATACGACCTCGATCCACCCCACGGCGAATTCTCTCTCGTTCGCCAGGCCGCCTTGGATATACGGGTCATTATGGAGGAACTCGGCCTCAGCCCTTTTGTTTCCACCACTGGATCCTCCGGTCTTCATGTCACCGTCCCGATCCGGCGTGATTCCAATTTCGACACGGTCAGGAGCTTTGCCCGCGACGTCGCGGACCATCTTGCCAGCCAGAAAAACGATGACTATACGCTCGAGATCAGAAAGAACAAACGCAAAGGACG
>CAYFUR010000023.1:24583-32582 GCA_964346275.1 uncultured Candidatus Sumerlaeota bacterium | reverse complement strand
TCATTATCAAAGAAGACGTAGACGTCCTTCCCTTCACCGCGCCATGCCCTGATCGCTCCGGCCCAGCCGGAAAGCCCCTTCTTGCCATATTCCCCCTCGTAGGCCTCCCCCGGCCCGTGCAGCCTCACGTAAATAAAGTCCGCCGTCACCTCTTTCGGCGATTGTTCTCCGGAAAGATGATAAATGCAGAAAGCCGCATTATTCCTCCGCAATGATTCGTATATCTCTTCATCAAACCAGGAGGGGTCGCGAAACTCAAACGCATAGCGATACCTCCCGGGCAAGGCTTTCAAGAATTCCTCCAGGCGCTCCGGATTCTTTTTCCACTTGGGAGGCAACTGAAAGAGAATCGGCCCCATCTTTTTCTTCAGCCTCGTCACGCGGTCGAGAAAATTGCCCGCTCCCTCCTCCGGGTCTTTCAGTTTCTTCATGTGCGTGATATAGCGGCTCGCCTTGACTGCAAACTCAAAGCCTTTCGGAGATTCATCGCGCCATTCGTCCAGCGTCTTTTCACTCGGAAGCTGGTAAAATGAATTGTTGATCTCCACAGTATCAAAATGGCGAGCATAGAACTCCAGCATCTCATCGTTATTGATCTTTTCAGGGTAGAAAGACCCTTTCCAGTGGCTATATTGCCAACCGGATGTTCCAATTTGCAGTCTCCCTTGGGCCATTTCGTTCACTCCCCGATCACGCTTTTTACTTTTTCGATGATGTGCCGCGAGCTGATTCCGTAACGCTCGAACAACGCGTCCGGATCGCCGCTGCGCGGCAGTCCATTCACCGCCATCCTGTGAAGCCGGACATCCGCCTCATTCCCAATCGCTTCGGCCACGGCATCGCCGATCCCGCCCTCCGGATAATGATCCTCAACGGTGATCACCGTGCCGCCTGTTTCCTGGGCGTTGCGGGCCAGCGCTTCGCGGTCGATTGGCTTAATCGTAAAGGGATCAATCACGCGGATGGAAAGGCCCTGCCCTGCCAGGGCTTCCGCTGCCGCCAGCGCCTCGAACAACGTCACGCCCGCGGCAACGACGAGCGCCTGGTCCTGGGGTGTCGAACGGACCACCTTCGCGCGGCCGATTTCAAAGTCTTCTTCGTTTCCATAGAGAATCGGAGTTTTGGGGCGCGTCGTTCGTATATACGCAATTCCCCGATCTCCGGCGCAAAGCTCCACCGCGCGCTCCGCGCTCACGGCATCGGAGGGATAGAAGACCGTGCTTCCCGGGATCGCGCGGAACAACGCCAAATCCTCCAGCGCCATCTGCGACGGGCCATCTTCTCCAATGGAAATCCCCGCATGGGAGCCAGAAAACTTGATGTTCGCCTGGGAGATCCCAGCCATGCGGATTTGATCGGAGGCGCGCGAAAGAAAAGCCCCAAACGTGGCAACAAAGGGAATATATCCCCGCGCGGAAAGGCCCAGCGCAGCGCCCACCATGTTTTGTTCCGCGATAAAGCATTCGATGAAACGGTGAGCATCCAGGGAGTCATTCTGCAGGAACTTTTTCGAACGGGTCGAACCCTTCACGTCCCCGTCCAGGGAAACGATTCGCTCATCCGCCTCGCCCAGCTTGCTCAGAGCGGTTCCGAAAGCCGTACGCGTTGCTTCCTTATCGTCCTGGCTATACGCCGGCCTGGGAATCGAAATACGCCCGATCGCCGGCTTGCGCGCGACGTTTCCCTCGGGCGGATGAATTTCGACCGGGCTGGTATTGACAATCTGCTTTTTCAGACGCTCGACAGCTTCATCAACTCCTTCCTCCAGCGGCTTCCCGTGGAACCCCTCTTTGTCCTCCACCTCGGGAATGCCCTTGCCCTTAATTGTTTGCGCCACAATTGCCGTTGGACGGCTGTCTGATTCCGCCGCTTTTTCAAAAGCAATCTTCAAGGCTTTCACATCGTGGCCGTCGACCACGACGGCGTCCCACCCGAAGGCCTCCAGCCTCCGCCGGTAAACATCCAGATCGTGCCCAAACTTCGTCGGCTCGCTCTGGCCAAGGCGGTTCACATCAAAAACAGCAACCAGGTTATTCAACTGGTAATGGCTTGCGAAATCGATCGCCTCCCAGATGGCTCCCTCGGCGGCTTCTCCGTCGCCAATCATCACGTAGACACGGTATTTACCCTCTTCCAGATACTTTCCGGCATAGGCAATTCCGCATCCAACGGAAAGACCCTGGCCTAATGAACCAGTGGCTGCGTCCGCGAAATCCAGGCGCGGAGTCGGATGCCCTTCCAGGTCGCTATCGATTTGCCGCAGCTTCATCAAATCCTCACGCGGAAAAAGACCGGCCTCGGCCCACGCCGCATAATACCCTGGCGAAGCATGGCCCTTCGACAAAACAAATCGATCGTTATTGGGATTTTGTGGATTCTTTGGGTCATAGCGCATGATGTCGAAGAACAGAACGGACGTGATTTCCGCCATCGAGCAACTCGACGTGACGTGGCCAGACCCCGCCTCGCTTGTCGAACGGATCGAATGGATCCGAATCTGATTCGCTTTGTCCTGAAGGGTTTGCAGATAATCCGTCGCCATCGGGGAACCTCCCAGAAATTCTGTGCGCAGGCGGGCAGAAACCGCCTCGTCAAAATGAGCGGCAAACACCATACCGCTTGCCCCAGGAAATGTTGTTTATGCCCCTCTCAGAATTTTGTCTTGGTCTTGTGCCCCTGATGATCGGAAATGAATCAAAGCGAAACTGTTGCGAAAGCCCATGAACGACGCCAACTCTCATACAGATCAACCACGGACCCCCCTCGCCCTGGCCCGCTGGGCATCCAGCGAATTAAAGTGCCTTCTCGACCCGAGCGGATGGCTTGCCGCGCTGACTCAAAAGACCAGGTTCCTCTCGTCCGAGCAATACGGCGGCACACCGCAAAATCGGATCTACCTCGGCGAGAATCTCGATGCTATGATTGCCCTCCTCCCCGAATTCTCCGGCCGGTTCGATATGATCTATCTCGACCCGCCCTTTGCCACCGGCTCCACCTTCTCGGTCAAGTTACCCGTCTGGAGCGAAACGGAAACGCGCCGCCTGCTCGAAGTTCCCGCCTATCCCGACCGCCTCGAGGGCGGACTTCCGGCATATATACAGATGATGGCGGAGCGCCTTTTGCTCGCCCGCGAGCTTCTCTCGCCCACCGGCAGCCTCTTCGTCCATTGCGACTGGCGCGCCCAGCCGTACCTTCGCCTTCTGCTCGACGAGATATTTCCCGGCGGCTTGCGCAACGAAATCGCCTGGTGCTATACCGGGCCCGGCTCGCCGCGCATGGGCCGGTTTAATCGAAAGCATGATACAATTCTCTGGTACGCCAGGGATCCCAATCGCTGCCGGTTCTTTCCCGATGCCATCCGCCAGACCCATCATCCCAAAACAGCAGTCAATTTTGGAAAAGGCCTCCGGGGATCGGGCTTTATCGCGAAGGATTATGAACTCAAAAACGGCAAGATCCCCGAAGACTGGTGGCAAATCCCCGTTGCCGCGCGCTTTCCCATCGATGGCGTTTATCGCACGGGCTACGCCACGGAAAAGCCGTGGCGCCTCCTCGAGCGCATTATCCTGAGCACCACCGAGCCGGGCAGCCTTGTCGGTGATTTCTTCGCCGGCTGCGGCACCACAGCCGCCGCCGCTGCCAGCTTGGGCCGCCACTTTATCGTCGCGGACCGGGAACCGCTCGCCGTCCATCTCGCTCGCAAACGCCTGGTCTCGCTGGGCCCGCAATATGATAATTCGTCCAACTTCTCTGTCTATACAAATGATGATTACTCTCCAGGGACCATGGCAACACGCTCCCACGCCTCGCGGCACGGAACGAGAATCGAGCTTCTAGCGGCGAACACTCTTCCCCTCCCCGGCGGCGGCCCGGACCGGCTGGCCCAATTCGGAGAGATCGGCGCAATCGACTTTTGGGCTGTGGGAATCCGCGGGCCGGATGGATTTTCCCCCGCCTGGCAAGCTGTCCGCAGCCGCGATCATCCAGGGCTCCCGCTTCTGAGCCCGGAACTGCCGTATAGCCAAGACTCACTCACCGCAATCGCCTTTGATGTTCTCGGGCGGCGCTACGAGGCAACACTCCGGGAATCCTCATGAGGACAGCGCCTTCCCCAGAATTTCCGTCACTTCCTCATCGGTCGTCTGGCCAAAATTCTCGTACCACAGCCCAACCGCCTGAAACGGGGTGGGCGTCCGCACGCAAATCACCTCATCCACGATCTGGGTGAATTGCTCGCAAACCTCGGGAGCGGCAACGGGAACGGCGACAACAATCTTCGCGGGGTTCAGCGTCTTGATGGCCTTGACCACGGCGCGCATGGAAGAACCAGTGGCCAGCCCATCGTCCACCAGAATCACCGTGCGCCCCTCGATTCTCGGCATCGGACGGTCGCCGCGATATTTCTGATCACGGCGCTCCAGCTCTTCCTGCTCCTTCCTGGCGACGCTTTCAATCTCTTCGTCCGAGACGTTGATCGACCGCAGCACTTCGTCGTTCAACACCTTCACTCCCCCGCTGGCGATCGCTCCCATGGCCAGCTCTTCATGGCCCGGCGTTCCCAGCTTCCTCACCTGGAAAATATCCATCGGCGCATCGATCACCTTCGCCGCCGCATAGGCAACGGGCACGCCTCCGCGCGGAAGACCAAGAAGGATCACGTCTTCGCCGCCATACTTTTCGAGCATTCCGCCAATCAGGCGGCCGGCCTCTTCCCGGTCTTCGAATCGTTCCGTCGATTGGGAACCGGAAAAAAATGTCATGCTGGAACCTCCCTGATGAATCACGGTTTCCGTTTCAATTCAAGTATGACCACCCCTTAAACGAGCAAATAACAGTCCGTCCCTCAGAGCATCTCTGGATCGCGGGCCGGCTCGTTTCTTGAAGGGAATTGGCTGTGTAGAATCCGTGAAGCGCGCATTCACACGGAGGTTTCTTTTGCAATAAAGTCGTTGAGGTGAAGCATCCCCAAAAGCGTACCATCTTTTCCCTGGACAAGGATGTGCGATTGCCGCGTCTCGATCATCTGCTTCAAAACCTGGCGCGCGGCATCCTCCTCCGAGAACACCACCTGTTTCGAATCGAGGATTTCCGAGAGAAGATTATCATCCCAGCTTTTCCCTCCCGTAAACACACGAAAACCAAGGATTTCATCTGTGAGAACCCCGCACGGTGTGTCTCCGTTCAACAAGGCCACGGCGGAAGCACCACGCGCCTGCATCGCTTTAACGGCCTCGCGTATCGGAAGGTTCGAAGGAATACAATCAATGCTCTTCGGCGAAAGGTCTTTGAGGCGTTTCATCGGGGCGTTGTGCTCCAAGCTCTCCAAGGATTTGCTCCAGATTTGCGGAGGACATCATGGATGGCCAAAAACCGCAACCGGGTGTTGTCCAGTTTTAAATTCAGTTATTGTCCGCGCGGCTCCCTGGGGGCTCCCCCCTCCTCTTGCCGGCGCTCCAAATCTGGTATTTTTCCCGATTGTTTCCGCAAAGATTTAGCTGGAAAAAGCCCAAACACATATGCTAGAAGTGATGTCATAAGGTAAGCCCCGTATAGACAAACCAGCCCGTGAAAGCGCTCCGAGATGACAACTTTCCCCTCCGAAAAAGCTTTCTCTTCGACACAGCCCCTTAAGCTGGAAACCACGAGCGCCGGTTGCGGCTTGCTTTTCGAGGGGATACCGGCCTCTTCCGGGATTGTCATTGGAAAGGCTCACATCCACCAGTCCATCTGTCCCACTCCCGAGGCGGTGGCCATCCCCAGCGACCGGATCGAGGAAGAAGTCGAACGATTCCGCCACGCCCTGCTCATGGCGCGCGGCGAAGTCCGCGGACTCCGCCATCGCGTCGCGGAAATGATCGATGAGAAACAGGCCGCGATTTTCGATGCCCACGAGCAGATGCTTTTCGATACCCTGATCATCGATTCCACCATCGAAGGCATCCGTTCAGAACGGAAAAACGCCGAATGCGTGTTCCACAGTGTGCTCCAGGACATCGTTCTCCGCATGAGCAGCATCGATGGTCCCTCCATCAACGAGCGCCATCACGACCTGCTCGACGTCGGCCACCGCGTCATCAATAACCTCATGTATCTCAATGGCAACGATACCGGCTACGTGCCCGACGGGGCCGTGATCATCGCTCACGACCTGACCCCTTCGGCGACCGCTCATGTCCTTCGCCACCGTATCAATGGGATCGCCCTCGACCGAGGCAGCAGCACCTCGCACACGGCCATCATGGCCAAGGCCGTGGACCTTCCCACCGTTGTCGGTTTGGAATGCGCCAGCGGCAAAGTCCGCCACGGCGACCCCGTCATCGTGGATGGCAACTCGGGCCGGCTCATCGTTCGGCCCTCTGCCGCGCAACTCCAGGAATATCAACAACGCCGCGAAGCCTGGCTCGAAGAAAAAGAAGCGCTCCGGGGACTCCGTTCCCTGCCCGCTCGCACCACCGACGGGATACAGGTCGAACTCGCGGCCAATATCGAATTGCCCTCCGAGATCAAAACAGCCGCGGCCCAGGGCGCCGAGGGCATCGGGCTCTTCCGCACCGAATTCCTCTATCTCAATACTGACGAAATGCCCGAAGAAGAGGAACAGATTCGCGTCTACCGCGCCGCCATCGACACCTTCGGCGGAGAAAACGTCGTCTTCCGCACGCTCGATATCGGAGGAGACAAACTCCCCTCGGGAGCCGAGTGCAACCAGATGAATCCCCTCATGGGGCCCCGCGCCCTTCGCCTCTGTATGCGCCGCCCCGACATGTTCGGCTCCCAGCTCCGCGCCATGCTGCGCGCCGCCGCGGGCTCCACGCTCCAGATCATGTTTCCCATGGTCACGGGCCTCTCGGAATTCCGACAGGCCAAGGATTTCTTGCTCCGCGAACTCTCCGAACTTGAAGAACAGGGCGCCGACCTTCCCACCGATCTGAAAATCGGCATCATGATTGAAACCCCCAGCGCCGCCTGGATCTGCGACCTTTTCGTCGGCGAGGCCGATTTCTTCTCCCTCGGGACAAACGACCTGATCCAATACACCCTGGTGGTCGACCGGAGCGATCGCCGCATCGCCCATTACTACGATCCCCTCCACCCCGCCATTCTCCGGTCGCTGGCACACGTGGCCGAGGTTTCCCGCGTCAGCGGGCTGCCCCTTTCCGTGTGCGGAGAGATGGCGGGAGATCCGCGGCTGGCCCTGGTCCTTCTCGGACTCGGCCTCAACCGCCTCTCGATGAACCCGGCATCAATTCCCTACGTGAAGCGCATGATCAGGAATTATCGGGCCGAGGACCTTCGCCATCTCGCCTGCGAGCTCCTGGAAATCCGCACCGCCGAAAAAGTGGCCGAACGTCTCGATCAATTTATCAACTTTCAAAAACGGGAAGAAACGGAGGAAAAGGAAGCCTGATTCCATGGAGCAGGATTAATCGTTCGAGGCCGCCCCGCTGCTTTCCTCGGAGACCCAGAGGACAGCCCGGCGGATCAGCTTGGGATTATTCGGAATCTTGAGCTTGCTCTTGATGTTGTCGCGGTACGTTTCAATCGTCTTCACGCTGAGGTGCAGCTTCTCCGACGTTTCCCGTGTCGTGAACCCGCTTCCGATCAACTCGAAAACTTCCAACTCGCGGTCGGTCAATAACTCGGCCGGCGACATTTTCGCGTAATCCCCCGGCTCCAGCGCGCGTTCGAGCAACTGCTCATTCATCGCATCGCTCACGTGCACTTTTCCATCCAGAACGCGGCGAATCGCCTTCACATACACTTCCGGCGATTCCTGTTTGTTAATAAATCCCTTGGCCCCGGCGCGCAGCGCCCGCTCCGCGTAGGTGCTCTCGTCGTGTATGGAAGAAACCAGCACGGGCATCCCGGGATTCAGCGAACGCACCTGTTTGACCAACTCAATCCCGTTCGTTCCGCCAAGAGAGATGTCCACAATCATCAAATCCGTTTGTTGTTTTTGGATATATGCGAGGGCATCCTCGGCATTCGTGGCCTGATG
>CAYFUR010000023.1:23224-24483 GCA_964346275.1 uncultured Candidatus Sumerlaeota bacterium | reverse complement strand
TTTCCATTGTCCCGAATTTCCAGGATCAGCCGATTCCCATCTTCCCTCTTCAGATAGACAGAAATCTTCTTGGCACCACTGTGGCGCATGGCATTGTGAACTGCCTCCTGGGCGATCCGGAACAGGTGGAGTTCCACCGGTTTTTCCAAAGGAGGCGGCGGTTCATTACAGTCAAACTCCAGATCCATGGAACACGCACTCGCCGCATTTTCCACCATATCATCCAAAGCCCCCACCAATCCCCCGGATTCGAGTTCCTGAGGAAAAAGCCCATGAGAAATCCGCCTGATCGATTCCCGCGCGGATCGAAGATACTTTGTCAGATCGGCGGCTTTCTCCGACAAGGAAGACCTCCTCCGCTTCAATCCAGAGTGCAAACTCTCCGCAAGCATTGAAATCGCCGTCATTTCCTGGCCCAGGCCATCGTGCAACTCGCGCCCGAGGCGCTGCTGTTCCCGCATCGGCAGATCCGCCAGTTCCTTTTCCATGCGGCGGATCTGCTCCCGCTTCTCCCGCTGGTCCGTGATATCTTCGCACATCAAAACGAACGCGTTTTCTTCCGCCACGTTTGAGCCATTCAGACGAAGCCAGATCTCCCGGCCGTCTTTCCGCGTGCCACGGGCATCCATGACAAAGCTTTGGTCGCGTCCGCGTTCAATGCGCTCGATGTTTTGCTGCAGAAAGGGAAAATCGTCCGGATGGATCAGATCGCTGATGTCCAGGTCTTGGATCCTCTTCTCGTAATAGCCGAAAATCGCCTGGCTCGCCCGGTTGCAAATCCGAACAATGCGTCTCTCGTCGTGCGTAACCAAAAGCGTCCCGATTCCCGCATTCTCAAATACCGCGCGGAACCGCTCTTCTCTCTGCGAAATCTCTTGCTCGGACCATTTTCGTTCCACCACGCGTCCCAGCATCCGCCCCACACTCTCAAGAACACGGATTTGCTGGTGGTCGAGAGAAAGCTTCTTCCCGGAGAAAAATTCCATCACTCCGGCAACGTCCCCATTCGCAACGATGGGCAGCACAATATATGTCTTGAACGGGGGCGGCTGAGGAAAGCGGCGATCCGAAGAAAACGCCTTCGGATCAGAAAACCAGGCGGCGCGCGGGCTCTTGATTACCTCGGAAAGAAGGCCTTCAAACGGCAAGGATGATTCATTAGAAAGCCGATCCAGAATGCCCTGCCATTTCTGAGAACGCCGGGGGGTGTGTGACAGGCAATAGCGGGAGAGATTGGTTTGCTTGGAAGAAGCGACAAT
>CAYFUR010000023.1:0-23124 GCA_964346275.1 uncultured Candidatus Sumerlaeota bacterium | reverse complement strand
CCCAATCACCGGTGATGTTCTTGCTGGCCCGTTTACTCTTGGTCATCGAGTCCGCGCAAGACCCCCTTACTGAGCTTTACAGGTCTGTGAATTTCTCCCAACTCCCGGGCTCTGGCAACTCAAATATTTATTTTCGTCTTGGAGCCAGGAAACTGGGGGAATCTCCGAGATGAAGTCAGAAGCGATTCAAAGCACGTTGGTGCGGAAGCCCTCTAGCTGCCAGGACCGTAATTCACCTTCAGCTGGTAATCAACACCAATCGCGCCGCCTTGGTAAGCGTTCGTTTCCGCCGTCCGGCGCCCGGCCCAGATGGCAACCGTCCCCGACAAAATGGCCACACCATCGGGGGAAGCGTTTCGGGCCTGAGACGCTTCCCCTTATTTCGTTTTAGCCATCCTTCTCCGGCAGGAATTTCGCAGTGCAAAGTGGCTGCGAAACAATCGTGAGGAGAAAACGCCATGGAAAAAGCCACATTTGCCGCAGGATGTTTCTGGGGAATCGAAGACACCTTCCGCCACCTGGCGGGAGTCAAGGACACCGCCGTTGGTTACACCGGCGGGCATCGCGAGCACCCGACTTACAAGCAAGTTTGCTCGGGCGGGACCGGCCACGCCGAGGCTGTCCAGGTGGAATATGACCCCAATGAAATCTCTTACGAAAAGCTTCTCGAGGTTTTCTGGAAGATCCACGATCCCACCCAGATCGACCGGCAGGGCCCGGACATTGGAGATCAATATCGCTCGGCTATCTTCTACCATACCCCCGAGCAGGAAGAAGCCGCCCGCAAATCCCTGAAAGAGCAGGGAGAAACCGGCCGGTTCAACCGCCCCATTGCCACGCGGATCGAACCCGCCAGGACTTTCTGGATGGCCGAGGATTACCACCAGCAATACATGGAAAAGCGCGGCATGTCCGGCATGCGCTGCCACTGAAAGCTGCCAGCGAGAGACACCACAAACATTTCCTGCATTCATAACGTCCTTGCAGGCCACCAATCCCCCCTTTAAGTTCTCCGGGAGAATTGCTGCGGTCCCGCAGTGCGTTCTGATTTTATTTTCAAAATGCAGGGATATTCATGTCAGCCACACCACGCGAACTCGTCTATCAAACATTACAATTCGAAGACCCCGCCCGTGTGCCGCGCCAGCTCTGGTGGCTTCCCTGGGCCCATCAAAACCATCCGGAGACCATGGCTCTCCTCGAGCGGGATTTCCCTCCCGATATTGTCAATCTCGAGCCTCCCTTTCGAACTCCCCCGCCTCGCAAAGGCGACCCTTACGCCATCGGCAAATTCGTCGACGAGTGGGGCTGCGTTTTTGAAAACCTTCACGAGGGCATCATCGGGGAAGTCCGTGAACAATTGGTGGAGGACTGGGAGACCGATTACGAAAAGATTCATTTCCCGAGGGAACTGCTGTCCATCGATCGCGACGAGGTGAACCGCAAGTGCGCCGCGACGGATCAGTTCTGCCTGCCGGGCACCGTCCCCCGGCCCTTCGAGCGCCTCCAGTTTCTCCGCACGTCAGAAGAACTCTACATGGACCTGATGGATCCCCACGATAACATGCTTAAATGCCTCAAGGAAATCCATCAGCTCAACTGTGAGATATACGAAATCTGGGCGAAAACCGATGTGGACGGCCTCATGGTCATGGACGACTGGGGCGCGCAAAACGCCCTCCTCGTCAATCCCGGCCTGTGGCGCGAACTGTTCAAACCCCTCTATCGCGACTATATCGAAATCGCTCATTCCTCCGGGAAAAAGATGTTCATGCACTCCGACGGCAATCTGCTCGCCATCCTGCCCGATCTCGTGGAGATCGGCCTGGATGCCCTCAACTCGCAGATCTTCTGCATGGGGGCGGAAGAAATAGAACCCTTCGCCGGCAAGCTCACCTTCTGGGGCGAGATCGACCGCCAGTATATATTGCCCAAGGGCTCGAAAGAAGAAGCCGACGCGGCAGTCCGCAAAGTCCACAAGCACCTCTGGCGGAAGGGGGGCTGCATCGCCCAGTGCGAATTCGGGCCCGGAGCCAAGCCGGAGAATGTCATTCAGGTGTTTGAAAGCTGGAATGCGCTCTCCCGGGATCCCGCCGCGGGAACTTAATCAAAGGTGATCATGGCCTTCATGACCCCGCCGCGGTATTCCGTGACGAGGTCGAAGGCCTCTTTTGTTTTCTCGAAAGGAAAGCGATGCGTGATCATCCGGGCGGCGTCTATCCGGCCTGAATCGATCAGGTCCAGCGCTTCCTGAACGCAGCCGGCCTGGCGGCGGACATTTTGAATGCAGATCTCTTTGCGGCGAATTTTGTCCGGCTGAAAAGAGACCCGGTCCGTCTCGGGGATGCCGATGAACATCAGCTTCCCGCCCGGTTTCAGCAAATCCACCGCTTGATCCAGCGCCTCCTGCTGGCCGCAACATTCGAACACCGCGTCCAGGAGGAGTGGCTCCTCCCTCTCGACCTCTTCAACGATATCCTGCCCCAGGGGATTTCCCGTCCAAGCCGCACCGGCCTTTTCCGCCATGGCCAGCCGCGCGTCGATCTTGTCGGTCACATAGATCCTCTCTGCTCCATACGCCTTCGCCGCGAGAAGGACACACATTCCAATCGGCCCGAATCCGAGAATACCAATCCGCACACCTTTCATAGGGACCGACTGCTTCACTGCATAGACACCGATGGCCAGCGGCTCGGAAATTGTTCCCAGTTCCGCCGGCGCGCCGCTCCTGAGCGGATAGCAGCACTCCGCCGGCATGATCAAGTGCTCGCTCAGGCTGCCTTCTGCCTGTCCCGGACATCCAAGAAATCGATTCTTACGGCATGTGTTCTGGCGCCGGGATCGGCATTGATCACATTCTCCGCAGGGCATCGCCGGGTCGATGGCAACCAGGTCTCCCCGCTTCAGCGAATCCACACCCGGCCCCGTTTCAACAATCTCTCCCGCGCATTCATGGCCGACCGCGAAAGGATAATTCACCACCTGCGATCCGATGCGCCCCGTTGTATAGTAGTGGATATCGGAACCGCAAACCCCGACCGCTTTCATTCGGATTTTCACCTCCCCCGGGCCAGGTGGCGCCAAATCCGGCACATCCCGCATCTCCATGCTCCGAATGCCAGTCAGGACCATGGCTCTCATCCGTCTAGACGCTCCTTTGCTTCCGTCAGGAAATCACGGCCCAGAATGGATCCGAGGAATTCCAACTCCTCGGCGAGCGCCCGCCATGCCGGCTCGCCACCAGGCGCAGGAGCGCCACAAGGCGTATATGCGGTAAAACCTGGATACCCCGCTTCGGCTTGCGTATCATGATCCTTATCCGGGAGGTAAATTTTTCGAGACCGGCCTTCCAGAAAAGTAATCGGATGCATCCAGCAGGCAAAGGGCTTCCAATACCATGGGTGGTGCCCGCGAGCCTCCGACAGCACCTGTAAGACGCAACGGCGATCCGCCGCCAGGAAAACGCATTCCGTATCGCTGAAGTGCCCGGGATAGCCGTCGATCCGTTCGGAGTTCTTTGATTCTCTTAAAGCAGTCCTCGGCTCCGCGCCGCTGACGCGCCAATCCGCCGGCTCCAAGACCGCCTTGGGCAGTTCCAGCCCAGCCTGGGCAATGAAATCGGCCTCGTCGGAAAGCAACCCTTCGATCACCTCCGCTTCCTCCCGGCCGAGAAACGCTCCATCATAGCAGCACGTGGCCTGGCATTCGGCCAACTGGCAACGTTTGAGCGGCCGGCGAAACGAATCCGCATCAAACAGCGACATCCCCAGTGACCGCCGCATATAGGATTCCGTTTCAGGAAAGCCCGTTCTGGGATTTTCAGAAGCCATTTTGGATCCTTGTCACGTTTCCTCTCCCCCGCTCTTGATTTCAGGGCGCGTAGCGTCCCTCAGATAGGCAAAGTAAAAGACAAGCTGGAGAACCGCCACTGGAAAGATGTGGGAAAGCAAGCGGCGTAATGACGTATTCAAGTGGAAAACAAGATTGAGCGGCGAGAACAGATAGACGGTCAAGTAACCCAGCATCCAGATGACGACCACGGCATCCAGATAGAACCAACGCCTCCGGAACCAGTCGGGAATTCGCAACAGCAATGTGCCCCAGAAAAGAATCCACATATAACTCCAATTATCGACGGTCGTGATTTTCTCCCAATAAAGCGCTGCGATCACGGGCAAACGGCCAGGTATCATCTCCACCGTTTCCCAATGAAACATAGAAACATAGTCTTCATTATAATAATTGGGTAATGGCTGGGAAACTATAATCCACGGAATCGTGAAAAGAATCGTAATCCCATTTGCCAAAAGAAGCTTCTTGAAGGCGTCCAGGCGGTCCTCCACCCTGCCAAAAAGCAGTTGGAGGCCGTTTGCCCCCGCGAGCACGGCAAAAACGACCAGCCCCTCCTTCTTCGTCATCAGAGCAAAAGACACAAAGACTCCGGCGAGCAGAAGCGAAGCGAGCTTACCCGACTTCCACCATCGGAGGTAAGATACAATCGCGATGATCGAGAAGAAAGAAAGCGGGATGTCTGCCTCGGCGGAGTTCGGCCCGATTGCCTCCGTGCCCATCCAGTGCGCCTGGAAAGGCATTGCAGCCATCACTGCTGTCGCAAAGACAGCGATCAATTTTCCCCCGGCGCTGGCCGCCGCCGAATAAAGATAGAGAAGATACATCAGCATCAACGAGGAGAAAAAGAAGCGGAGCCAATTCTCATCCGTTTCCCCGAGAAACTCATACAACCCATAACCCGCAAAAGGGACCATGAGAGGATAATCACGATGATAATGAACCCGCAAGGGATCCAGAAAGGCATCCGTATAGACGGTTTTCTCTTGAAATATAATCTTTGATTTATAGTTCCAGATCGCGCGTCCATCATAACTCGCAATCGGATACCTCAACGCGTTCTCAAACAGAAGTGTCGCGCTCGCAAAGACTACGATCACACCGGCCCAGTAAAGCGAGCGATAACGCTTCTCCGCCGGGGGCGTCATCAACGACAGGCCAGCGAACTTCTCCACCGGGAAGACCGGCGCACGCGGAATCATTGTGCTTCCAAATATCAAAGCCGCGGCCACCCAAAACACCCAGGGGGAAATCGACCCGAAAACCGCCAGCATCAGAAGGTAGCAAAGTGTTTGAACACCAAGGCCAAGGCCGAAGCTGACCGGCAGCCAGAATTCCGCCTTCAACTTTTCCTCCTCGCGGAAGAGGATCCAGCGCAATACACCGAAGCCCGCAAGCATCAACGTCAGCAGATAGGCAAACGTGAGCACGAAATCACCCATGCTGGCTCATTGCTCCTCGCCGGAGGGTTCCAAACCATCCGGGAAAAAGATACATCGATCGATAAAGACATGGATTGTGGTTCCAGCCTGCCATTTATTTTTCGATTCTCCTGATCCAACTTTTCTCCGGCTGCATCGCGTTGTAATAGATCACCCAGTCGATATCCCGGGATTCCACCATCTCCCAGAAATCTTCCTGGATCTTCTCGCTGGGATCGTTTTGAGGATAACCTTGAAACTGGGGGTTCAAAGGGTCCGTCGGCGGATTATGAGGATCCACCAGCGGGCTCCAGGTCCAGTGTTCTTCAACTGCGGCATTGAGGGCCTGCTGCATTCCAGGGAGGGCATAGATGCGCCGCGGATAAAGCTCATAGTTTGTCATATGGGGCCGCTGGTCACCAAAAAAGACGGCCCCTGCGTCTTCAGGGATTTTATTCTTCGCTTCTTGGATAAAAGAGGAACGGGGATAATAATGGTTATAGATTGTGACTTCTTCGGCAATTTGCTTTTCTGATCTTTCCTCAAATAAGAGCCGTGTCACGATCACCGCACGCGCCGCTAAAAAAAGGTTCATGTTTATCAGGATATCGAGAAAAAGAACGAAGGCCACCGTCGAAATCGCAAGAAAAAGCCCCCGCTTCGGCCGAATTTTCGCCACCGATTTCCAGGGAACGGAAAGAGCTGCACGCAATAAGACCAGGTAAAATACAACCTCGAAGACATATTCCGCGAGATTCTCTTCCTTATAGAAAAGCCATCTGTTGAAAAGGTTTCCGACGATAAACAGGAAAACAAGGACGAGCATCCCATCGAGGAAAAACCTTAAACCCTTGAAAAGCGTTTTCCCACTCACGAGCCATCCTCCCATCCCTCGGGCTCCGTGGACGTTCCCTCTACCATCTCACGGCCTTCAGGAAACAGCACCGCCTGGCTGTATATCATATATCCCATTTGATTGTAGATCGGATTGCCCAGGCCGAAGAAGACAATTTCCTGATTCATGTCGGTCCGAAGACTCTCGATACTTTCTCTTGCCGCCTCGGCGATTTCCGGGTCGGCATGATCCAGATGCTTTTCCACGTAAGGCAAAGTCTGCGGATAGCGGATTCTGCTGTAAGCCTCGATAATGTCCTTCTTGGGCAACTCCGATTCATGAAACGCGTGGTCCAACTCTTCCAGGGAACCATATCCTCCAATGCGCCGGATCGTTTTCAGGGCTTCTTCAGCAACTTCCAGGTCGTTATCATAAAGATGCGGATAAATTTCATCCAATGTTGAAGGCAAAGGAGCATCGAGGAGCCATTCCATGGCCCTCTCGCGTACCCTCGGATCATCGCTCTCCAACTGCCGCAGGGCATCGTGGGCGGATGGCCCCACGCTGAATTTCACCAGCAGGCCCGCACACGCCATCGGCACGAGCAGGGGCAGAACGAAATTCATTAGCACCGTTTTCTTCACGCCAGATGCTCCAAATCAGGAATCGATGAAAACACGAGCGACACGCGGCCATCCCGCATGTCCTCTTCCGGTGTTCATTGAGCGGGAACAGCGGCAAGGGAAAGCAGATCCGAAACCTCGCGAATGACACCGGCCGGACGATGCTGCGAACCGTCCAGGGATTCGCCGGCAGGGTTCACCCAGACACAGTCGATCCCCGCCGCGCCCGCTCCGGCAACGTCACGCTCCAGACTGTCTCCGATATACAGGCATTGCCCGGGCTCAGCCCCGAATTCCTCCAAGGCGATTTCAAAGAGACGGGGGGATGGCTTGATCACGCCATGCTCCGAGCTGAACACAATCACCTCGAACAGATCCGCTGCGCCAATCCGGTGAAATTCCTCCATGAAACGGTCTCGCGCGGAGTTGATATTCGAGAGGATTCCCAGGCGATGGGTCTCCGCGAGTTCGCGCAAAACGGGCCCATAGTGATCCGGAATCCAGCCCGCTTCATGAAAAGCGATCACCTGTTCCAGCAGGCGGTGCTCCTGCGGCGGCAGCTGAACTGTCAGCGGAGAATTCTTCAAATACCAGGGAACATCGGGGAACGAATCGTAGCGGTTTGCGTCGTTATAATCACGGGCCATCTCCTTCCAAAGGCCGGAGATATAACTCTGCACTTCCGTGTTGGAGAGCGACGCGCCCCCCAACTCGCGATAAGTCGCGGCGAAATCCTCGCTCTCCGAGAAGCGGTCAACGCCAAACATAAGAGTCAAACAGACATCGAAGAGCAAAATGTCATATTGATCAATAATTCGACGCACAGCCGCTTTATCCGTTCCCTGCCGGAAAGGCATTTACCGCCCGGATTTCTTCTCGAGTTCTCTCCGGAGCGAAATACACATCTTGGCAAACGGCTTGGCGCGAAGACGCTCGATGGGAATAAAGGGGCAGGTTTCGCAGAGCCCCGCCGGATCATCAGAGCACATTTCGCACAAGCCGAATGTCCCTTTTTCCAGGCGAATCAGCGCCTCGGAAACCTGCGAGAAGCGCTCTTCTTCCAGTCGCCGCTGGATAAAGGTGCTCTCCATGGAGGAGCTTTCCGAAGCCGCATCCACCTGGTGGCTCGAAAAGGTCGCGTGGGTTGTTTCCCGGCCGCTGTCGGCGATTTCATCGAGCTGGCGCAGGTCGCGCAGCAGCGCCTCGCGCTCTTCCTCCAGCAGCTGCTTCAACTCCTTCAACTCTGACTTCTTATAGGGCGCCTTCTTCCGCACCTTCTTCTTCGGAGCGGGAGCCGGCTTCTTGCCGTTGGCGCTGGCGCTGGCCTTTGGTGTCTTCGCCGTCGCCCTCTTCTTCGCGGTCGAGGTCGAGGCCGTTGAACTCGAAGAAGTCTTCTTCGAGCCGTTCTTTGCCGCTTTCTTGCTTCCGCCCTGGCGAAGCTCCAGCAGTTTGCGCAGGTGCTGGCTCCGCGATTTGGTCTTCTCGGTTTCTTCCGTCTTTGCGGTTTTCGCCTTCTTGCTGGCGGATTCCGATTTTGTCTTTCGGGTCATGGACTTCTTTGTGTCCTTGGAAGTATCGGCTTTCGTGGTCCGCTTTGCTGCGGTCTTCTTCTTTGCAGCCGCGGGTTGAGTGGCTTTTTTCGACGGGGATTGCTTCTTCTTGCTGCTGGCCGAGCCGGAGGCCGGCTTCTCCGGCTTCGACGAGGTGGGGCGCTTTGCACTTTTCTTCGCCGCCGCCCCGCCCTTCTTCGCAGTCTGGGGCTTTTTCGCGCTGCTCCCCACACTCTTCTTCGATCCAGGCGCTGTTTTCTTGGCGGGAACCGCCTTTTTGCCCGTGCCGGTGCTCTTCGTCTTGCGCGTCGAGGCAGACGACTTGGCCGCGGATTTCTTTCTTCGCCGCGGGGAAGCCGCTTTCTTTTCCTCGGCAGCTTCGATTTTCTTGGTGGAACGTGTCACGTCACGAAATCCTCCTCATAGCATCGGCACACCGGCCGCAAAGCTCCGGATGATCCGCATCCTGCCCAACATCGCGCATCCAGCGCCAGCACCGGGGGCACTTTTCACCGCTCGATTTCACAGCATCCACGCTCACCTGCAAACCGGCTGTGCGCAGAGTTTCGTCCACTTCGCCCGGGTCGCCCTCCTCCACGTCCACATGCGACACAATGAAGAAAGAGGGGAGAAGACTCAGGTTCGACTCGAGAAAGCCAAGAGTCTCCGGATCCTGGCTGCGCAGCGTCACCTGCGCCTCCAGAGAATTGCCAATCACCTTGTTTTCCTTCGAGCGCAATGGCTCGATCCGCCGCGTCACCTCTTCGCGAAGCGCCAGCAACCGCTCAAACTTCTCCCCCAGCTTCTGATCGTCCCAATCTTCACGGGGCGCGGGAAAATCCGCCAGATGAACGCACTCCTCGCGATCTTCGCCTGGCAAATGGCGCCAGGCCTCGTCCGCAGTGAACGGGAGGATCGGCGCAAGCAGCCGCGCCAACACCCGTCCCGTCTCATTCAACACTGTTTGCGTCGCACGCCGTCCGCGATCGTCCGGCGCCTGGCAATATAGCCGGTCTTTCGTGATATCCAGGTAAAGCGAGCCAAGGCTCGTGACACAGAAGCCATTCACCAGGTGATAGACTCGATGGAACTCAAATTTCTCGTAGGCCTCGGTCACGCGCCGCACCAGTTCGTTGAGACGGAGCAGCGTATAGCGATCGTCCTCGCCTAGCTCCTGCGTCGACAGCGCGTTTTCCTTCGGGTCGAAATCAAAGAGGTTTCCCAGCATGAACCGCAGCGTGTTGCGAATACGACGATAAGCTTGTGAGATTTGTTTGAGGGAATTCTGGGAAATCGACACGTCACCGCGGTAATCTTCCGAAGACACCCACATCCTCAGCACGTCCGCACCCATCTGGTCGATGACCTTCAGAGGGCTGATCACATTGCCCAGAGACTTTGACATCGGCCGCTTCAGTTCATCCAGCACGAACCCGTGGGTCAGCACCGTGCGATAGGGAGCCTTGCCCTTTACACCCAGCGACACCCACATCGACGACTGGAACCACCCGCGATGCTGGTCGCTTCCCTCGAGATAAAGATCCGCTGGCCATGTCAGCCCGTATTGATCGTTCAACACCGCCAGGTGCGTCGATCCCGAGTCAAACCACACGTCCAGGCAATTGAATTCCTTCTCGTAACGGTCCGCCTCCCCCTTCATGGAATCGGGCAGGAAATCCTCCAGAGGACGGGCGAACCAGGCGTCCGTTCCTTCCTCCGCCACAATGGATCGGAACCGTTCGATCACTTCCGTCAGGAGATGGCTCCCCCCCCTCTCTTTGTCATAGATCGAAGGGATCGGCACGCCCCAGGACCGCTGGCGCGAAAGACACCAGTCGGGCCGTGACTTGAGCATATTCGAAATGCGCTCATATCCCCAGTGAGGCACCCACTCCACATTGTCGCATTCCTCGACAGCTTTCTCCCGCAAACCGTCTTTGTCCACTGCCATGAACCACTGCTCGGTGGCCCGCATGATCACCGGCTGGCGCGAACGCCAGGAGTATGGATAGCTGTGCTTGTAGGACTTATGCCCCAACAGCAAACCATCTTTTTTCAGCTTGATGACGATCGCCTCATTCGCTTCGAAGACGTTGCGGCCAGCCATATCCGGATAGTCCTGGGTAAAGCGCCCCCGCTCGTCCACCGGGTTGAACACATCCAGCCCGTATTCCTGGCCGATTTCAAAGTCCTCCACGCCGTGGCCCGGGGCAGTATGAACACAGCCGGTGCCTTGCTCGAGCGTCACATGCTCGCCCAGCATCACCAGTGATTCTTTTTCCGGGATCAGCGGATGGCGGCAGATCTGGCGATCGAGATCCTTGCCCAGGAATTCCTCGAGCACCTCGCCATCCTTCAACCCCGTGTCTTCTTTGAAGGCCTCCAGCAAACCCCGGGCGATCACCAAGGTTTCACCGTTCACCTTGTAGGCGTAATACTGCAGTTCAGGGTGCAGCGTGATTCCCAGATTCGCCGGCAGCGTCCAGGGCGTCGTCGTCCAAATCACTATGCTCGCATTGCCATTCTGAAGCGATTTCACCGGAGGCTTTGAAGCGAAGGGAAACTTGACGTAGACCGATGGCGACGTGTGGTTGTCGTTGTATTCAAGCTCTGCTTCAGCCAGCGCCGTCTCAAACACCGGATCCCAGTGGACGACCTTCAGCCCTTTATAGACATAGCCCTTCTCCACCAGATCGCGCAGGGCATCCAGCACAGCCACCTCAAAGCGAGGCTCCATCGTAATATACGGATTGTCCCAATCACCGCCGACACCCAGGCGCTTGAACTGCTCGCGCTGCACGTCCACCCATTTCGAGGCGTATTCCGCGCAGAGCATCCGGATTTCCAAGGGCGACTTCTCGTTGTATGTCTTTTCCTTCCGAAGCTGATCCACCACCTTTTGCTCAATCGGCAGGCCGTGGCAGTCCCACCCGGGAACGTAACGCGCCCGGAAGCCGCTCATCGTCTTGTATCGGACGATGATGTCCTTCAGCACCTTGTTGAGCGCATGGCCAATATGAATGTCGCCATTGGCGTAAGGCGGACCGTCGTGCAGAACATATTCCTGGCGCTCGGTCCGCGAGGAAAGCTTCTCCGGAATTCGCTCCTCTCCCCAGCGGGCCAGCGCATCAGGCTCACGCTGAGGCAAGTTCCCGCGCTGGGGAAACTCCGTTCGGGGGAGATTCACGGTCTGGCTGTAATCGAATTCCGAAGTTGTCTTACTCATGAAAGAACCTGAAGCCTCTCCTCGCAAATAAAGTGAAATCAGAGTTTTTCGATCAGGCCAAGAACCAGCCCGCAGCGATCTTCCTCGCGGCTGTTGGCGATGGCGATAATCTCCGAAACATCCGCCGGCTCGAGCGCATCGGGGAGGCAGGCATCGGTAATTGTCGAGAGCGCGACCGCCCGAAGCCCGGAATGCGCGGCCACAAGAACCTCGGGGATCGTCGACATCGTCACGCAGTCGGCACCCACGCGTTGGAACATCCGATATTCCGCCGCCGTCTCCAGGTTCGGACCCGTCACGGCAACCAGCACGCCCTTGTGCGTTTTAATCTTCTTTTCCAGGCCCACCTGTTCCAGCTTGGCGATCAATTCGCGATTATAAGGCTGGCTCATGTCGGGAAAGCGCGGGCCCAACCGGTCGTCATTCGGTCCGATCAGCGGATTGTCCCCCATCATATTGATATGATCCGTGACAATCATCAGGGACCCCACGGGAATCAGCGGATTCACGCTGCCCACCGCGTTCATGATAATCAGCGTTTCCACGCCCAGCGCCTTCATCACGCGCACGGGAAACGTGACCTGCTCCATCGTATACCCCTCGTAGCGATGAAACCGCCCCTGCATCACAACGGCTTCTTTGCCACCCAGTTTTCCGCAGCACAGAAAGCCATGATGGCTTTCCACCGTGGAAACCGGGAAGTGAGGAATCTGGTCGTATGGGATCTTCTGCACATTCTCGGGAAGGTCGCCGAGCGAGCCCATCCCCGTTCCGCAGATAATCCCGACGGAAGGCTTAATGGAAACCTTCTCCTGAATAAATGAACACGCTTCTTCAATCCGGCCGTAAAGGCTCATAAGTGAACGCTCCGGTGCTTTAACGTAGAATGAGCAGAGGTAAGACCAGGGCAGGAGGAACCCGGGAGAGCGTGCCCCTCCCGGTTCTTGGCGGGAGTTCGGTGGGTGCTCTGGGCTAACTTGGGCATTTTCAGGGTTCCAAACGGAAGCGGGCCAGCCCCGGGGGCTGGCAATAGCTCTTGGGAGCGCGCTTTCTTCCTAGGAACCCCCTCGAGTGTCAAGGTAAATGGGATGAGTCCGGCGGGAGCCCGAAAGCGCGGCGGAAACCCCGCCCGGAACACCCCGGTATGACCATGCAAAATCCCAAATTCCAGTGTTTGACAGAAACACACGTGGCGCAAAAGAATCCGCACGAGTCAAATTGAACCTTGAAATCGCGGCACCCTTTGTGGTCTAAGCTGCGGACTTGATTTTTAAACCTCCGCCAACAGGATCCGGTGATCAACATGGCAAAAGTCACCTTTTACTGGAAACCCAAGTGCAAAACGAGCAGGGAGGTAAAAAAATTTCTCGAAGACCGAGGACATGAATTGGACCTTCGAGATCTCGAAGATTACCCTCCGCCTCGCTCGCTCCTGGAAACTCATATTGATGCAAAAAATGTGAAGGCATATCTCAATACACGTTCCACCGCTTACCGCGAACACGGCCTGAAAGACGACCCGCCGACCAAAAAGGGGGCCATCGAACTCATGATGCGGTTCCCGGGTCTGATCAAGCGTCCCATCAGTGTGTCTGGGAAAATCGCCGTTTTTGGAAACGACATCGAGGAACTCAAGGAGTTTGATAATCTATAAGCCTTGACCTCGCTGATCTGAGAACCAAAGTGACTCGAAGGCTGACCGGTTTTCCCATGAAAACCGGTCAGCTTATTTCCGCCCACCACCGTGCGGCTGATCTTTATCCTCTTCCCGAGCCCGTTTCCTCTGTGAAGATTCTCCAGCGATATGTCCTCCGCGAGCTGATCGGGCCCATTGTCATCAGCATTCTGTTTTTTTCTTTTCTGATGATGCTGCGCCAGCTCTTTCGCTATGCCGAACTGCTCCTCGAAGCGGGTGTGGGCATCGGTATTTTCCTCGAATTCCTCGGAATCATCAGTGTCACGCTTATCATCATTACGATCCCGATGGCCGCGTTGCTCGGAAGCCTGCTTGGGATCGGCCGCCTCACCGCTGAAAACGAAATCCTCGCCATGCGCGTCGCGGGGATTTCTCTCCCCCGCATCTTCATGCCGGTCTTTATTCTTGCTGGCGTGGGGTCGGTACTCCTCATGGTCAGCGGCTTCGACCTGCTTCCAAACATGTGGAAGCGCCTCCTCAGCAAAGAAGAGCGCATCCAATTCGAAATCCTGACAAATCTCGAGCCCGGACGCGCTTACGAACTGGAAACCGATGGCGCCGATCTCTCACTTTTCTATGAAGAAAAAGTTCCCGCACGGAGCACGGACGGACCCTTCACCCTGCGCATGGAGCAGGTCGCTCTCCGCCTGAAAGGCGGTACCGAGGACATCGCCGGCACCAACATCGCCCTCGCGGAAGATGAGGGAGAGCAATACCTGGCGGATGGATCCAGCATGGAACGCCGCAGCGAAATGCTCATTTTCGCCGACGGCGGACTCATCCAGGGGAATCTTGAGTCAAGGGAAGTGAAACTCGAACTCGAAGGCGGCATCGTTTTTCCTCTCTCCGTCACGGAAATCAAATATCCCGACGATAGTAAAGACTGGAAGATCAACGACATGGAGTCGGAAACCCACCTCCGGTTCTCCAGTATGATCCGATATATCCGGCCAGAAGTGGATGAAGGAGATCTCGAAGAGGGTGATCCCAGGCTCCTGACACTTTCCGAACTGAGGGAAACAGTGAAGCAGCTTCCGGAAGGCTCCATCAACAGCCAGGACAAAGGGGAGAGAAGACAGTGGGAGAGGCACCTCGCCACGCGCAACGAGCTTTATCGGCGACTGACCCTTCCCTGGAGCCTCCTGGCCTTCGTGCTCATCGCCATCCCCCTCGCTGTGGAGCTTCGTCCACGCGCCAAGAGCCTCGCCTTTATCCTCGCCCTGTTCCTCCTCATTTTGTATTATGTCATGCTCACGCTGGCGGGCGCCATTGGCATGGCAAACAGCCCCTACACCTTCCTCGCCTTTATGTCGCCCAACCTGCTCATCGGCGGTGTCGGGATTCTTCTCTTCTGGAGAGTGCTGCGATGAAGCCTGCTCTCCATGAATCCAGACTTCCCGGCATGAAATGCAGGCGGGGCAAAGTACGCGACGTCTACGACCTCGGTGACAAGCTGCTCATTGTTGCCACGGATCGCCTCTCCGCCTTCGATGTCGTCTTCCAGGATCCGATCCCGGGCAAAGGCCAGATTCTCTCCAGCCTCTCTGAGTGGTGGTTCCGCCGAACGGCCTCTCTCGTCCCGAATCACTTCCTCACCGCCAATTTCCAGGAGTTCCCCCAGGAGCTGCAGGAATTCCGCGATCAGCTCGAAGGCCGCTCCATGCTCGTCCGCAAAGCGGTCCCCCTCAAAGCCGAATTCATCGTCCGCGGCTACCTTGACGGCAGCGCCTATAAGCAATACGAGTTCAACAAGATCGTCAGCGGCATCGAGCTTTTGGCCGGGCTTCAAAAACGCTCGCCCTTCGGAGCCCCCCTCTTTACCCCCTCCACCAAAGCCGACGAAGGCCACGATGTGAACATCGACTTCACCGAACTCGCCCGCCAGATCGGCGAGCCCAACGCGGCCCGCGGACGCGATCATGCCATCGCCCTTTACACGTATGCTCACAATTATCTCTACCAGCGCGGCCTTGTGCTCTCTGACACGAAATTCGAATTCGGCATCGATCCAGACGGAGAGGTGATCCTCATCGATGAGATTCTCACGCCCGACAGTTCACGGTTCTGGCTCAAAGAGAGCTATACTCCCGAATCTGAAAAGGCCATCTCCCTGGACAAGCAATATGTGCGTGATTTCGTCGAGTCCTCTGGCTGGGACAAGACTCCGCCCGCCCCGCGCCTGCCCGAAGACGTGATCCGCCAGACCACCGAGCGTTACCAGCGCGCCTACGAGATGATCACCGGCGAGAGAATTCTTCTCTGATTATTCCTCGAAAAAGTAATCCCGGGTGAGACGGGTTCCTGGCCCGTCGATCGTCACGATCTCCAGGATATCCGACTCCAACGATTCATTATTCGCGACCAGGGAAAACGTTCCCGCCGGCAAATGGGAGAAGGAGAAGTTGCCCTCTTCGTCGGTGCGCGCGGTCCATTGCCACCAATTGCGCAACCCCGCGACTCCGCTCTGCGGTGCGGAGAGAAGCTCGAGGCGCACTCCCTGGTCCTGCACCGCCGGGCCATTAGGAGACTGGAGGATACGCCCATTGATTGACGAGGTGCCCGCATCTACCATGACTTGAGTTTCCCGGTCGAAAACAGTCGCGGCCTCCGCCCAGTAAAACGTCCCGCCCCCGCTCGTGGGCGCCTGCACGGCAACCAGATAGTACCCATCCACCAGGTGGCGCTCCACGAACCGGTTTCCGGAAACGTCCGAAACGGAAATCGATTCGTTCACCATCGGGGAAAGGTCTGGCCGAAGAGGATACAACGTCACAATAGAGCGATTGAGATCGGCAACCCCCGGTCCCACGAGAATCCCCCTGAGAGTCGAATTCGCCCAGAGCGTTACGTTTTCTTCCCGCGCTTCAGCCGCCGAGACCGTCAACTCCATGCTCTTCGCCACACGCCGTTCGTTGACCGTACCACTGAAACTGACAATGTGCCCGCCGGGCTTCAGGCCCTTGATCGAATAATTCCCCCCGCCATCGGTGGACGTGCTCTTGACCTGGTCGCTTTCCACCGCCCGGGCTTCCACGCGAATCCCCTTCAGCGTATCATTGCTCCCATCGGTCACCTGGCCATAGAGCTCGGCCCCGGGATCCAGTTCCAGTTCACCCAGATCTGTTTCCTGGCCCCTGGTGATGCGCACCAGGTTCTCCGACTTATTCAGAAATTCCCCGTGGCTGAGTTCCAGTGTATAGATCCCCGGCTTCACCGGGCTCATCCGGGCCTCTCCGTTCCCGTTCGTTTTCGTGGATGGGCCTTCCTGATCGAGCCGCCCGAGAACTCCGCCAATGGGCTCGCCGGACTGGGAATTGACCACACTGTATCTCAACTCCCCGCCGGGCTGCAGATTAATCACCCCGGCGGACGTCTCGCCCGGGGATTCCACATCAAAGGACCCGACAGACACGGGAAGGTAATTCGGCGCGCTGACCTCCACCCGGTATTCTCCCGGCGGAATCGAAGGCAAAACAAACGTATTCGTGTCGGTGAACGTATAGCCCGTTCCGAAATTCTGAGACAAATCCGCCGCGTCGCGGTAAGACCCCCTGAGCCGCACCGTAAAGTTCGGCGGGGAATTCTCACTCGCGGCAATCACGACGGTTCCTCTCATGGTTCCATTGAAAGGCACTTGGAGGATCACATCGGACCCGCCATCGTTGGGCGCGATCCCCGAAATGTTCCACTTCATTTTCCGCCGGCCACTCCCCGTGGCCCGTTCCGCCGTGATCTCGAGCCGGAACGTCCCCTCTCCGAGGGAATCGATCCGGAAGCTGCCGTCGGAAGAAATCCCCGAACTCCCTCCGCCTGTCGCTCCTTGCTCGCGAATCGCTTTGACACTTCCCGCCGTGATGGACTCTCCCCGGTCATCGATGACCTTGCCGGTCAGAATACGCGCCGGTTCCAGTTCCAGCTCGGCGACCGCCGGTTCATCCCCCGTCACATTCACGTTGGTGCCCGCGGAAAGATAGCCTGACCGCGAGGCGCTCACCCGCACCGACCCATGGGGAATCTTCTCAAACACGGCCTCGCCGCCATCACCCGTCTTCTTGCTCCAGGCCGGAGGCGAAGGATCCCCGGGAAACTCCCGGTGGCTCAGCCGCACATCCGCATCCCCCAACCCCACCCCTTCCGTGCTCCCCACATACACCGTCAGCGGCGCCCCCTCTCCGATCACGACACTCGTCGAGCGTTCAAACTGTGCCCGGTTCAAAACCAGCTTCTCGCTTTTTCCCTTACCATACCCCTCCGCCCACGCGCTCACCCGCAGGTGAACCTCCTCATGCACCGGGATCCCCTGGAGCAGAAAGCTGCCATTCGTTCCCGTGGTGGCCGTGAAATCCCTCGTCCGGATGCGCCCCGGCGACCCCCTGGCATGGAAAACCTGGACCAGCGCGCCGCCGATCCCCGCGCCATTCAAGTCCACCACCGTGCCCGAAATCACAGCGCCGCGGAACAGCTTGAGAGTCACTGGCTGGGGAGCGATGTCCTGGAGCAGCTCAACCCGTGTCGTCCCCTCGTCATTGGCGCCGCGCGTATATCCGTCCAGCGAAGCTCTCAGCGTATAGACACCAAGCGGGAGATTGGGAAAACGGAACTGGCCCGACTCGTTCGTGACGTCGGACGTCTTCTTTGTCATCAGCAGCCCGGGGCCAATCCGGCTCTCGAGATTCACGGACGCGTTCCCCAACCGCTCGCCGGTATCCCCATCCTCCACCTGGCCGCTGATCTCCTGGCCCGGGTAGATCGTGAAATCCACACCCTCCGTCGCCTGGTTCTCTTTCACTTCCACGCCCATGCGCGGCTCGGAAGTCAATGTTTCGCTGTATATCGCAACATTGTAAGTTCCCGATGGCAGCCTCGTAATCTGATATCGGCCATTCGAATTGGTCTTGGACGTCAGGGACGCCTGCCGGCCCGCCTCGTCGGACATGGCAACGATCCGGATATTCGCAACAGGCTGTTCATCGGACAGCCCGATCACGCGGCCTTCGATCACCCCGCCGCTTTTCAGATTCACGATATTCGTTCTGGTGCCGCTGACCACGCGAATCGGCCCCGCCGCCTCGTACTTCTCCGCCGTTGCATAGAGATCATACTCCTGGCGCGCCGGCAACTGATCGAACTCGAAATCGCCGTTTTCTCCACTCTTGGTTGTCGCCAGGACTTTCGAGTCCGCCGCGGAATCCGGTTCGCGAAGCTCCAGGACCGCACCGCCCACAGACTCGTTCCGGGGGCCGCGCACCGATCCGGCAAGCACCGCTTCCGGCTCCAGGTAAAGCACCACCGGCGGCATTTTCGGAACGACCTCGATTTCCCGTTCCAACCTCGCGTAGCCTTCCGCCCGGACGCCGATCCCCATCTTCGCACGGGGAAGCTTATTGAGGGTGAATGAGCCCTCCTCATCCGTCTTGACTTCTCCGTAATCGATAATCAGCGAATTCACCGCACCGCTCGACTGGACGGAGATGTGCCTGCGGCTGATCCTGATCGTCGCTCCCTCCACGGGCTCCTCCGCGGCCACCACGGACCCTTCGATGACCAGTTCGGGGCCCAGCTTCAAGGAGACCGGGTCTCCCCTGCTCCCCGAAGGCACACCCACCCCAGTCAAAACACCCGTTGCAAAATCTTCTTTCTCCGCGATCACCGACCATCGCCCCGGCGGGATTTCTTCAATCACAAACATCCCGTTCTCATCCGAGATCGATTCAGGCGTGGGCGGCTCCTCCTCTCCCGCGTCTTCCTCGTATTCCATCCGCACCGTGGCCCCGGAGATCGGCAGCATTTTCTCGTCCGACACCCACCCCGCCAGGCTTCCCGGCGGCCTCTGCATGGCCACCTCCAACGGCTTCGAGGTCGCGAAATCCTCGGTGTTTGGATAAACTTCTGGCTCGGGCTTCTCTTTCGCCTCTCCCTCCTCGGAATCCCCCTGGCGTTCGGGCTGCTCTTCACCCTCACGCAAAGTCCTGCTCTTTTCCGACAAATCACGCTGGCGGGAAAGAGAGATGGAAAGATTGGAAACTTCGTTGGGATCGACTTCGACTTTCCGCTCTTCGCGAGGCACAACTTCCTGGACCCGGTCGCGCCGCATATACACGCCTATCAAGACGATTACCAACGCGCCCACGATCAGAAAAACGAGAGGTAATGGCTGGTTTCTGCCCTCGCTGGACATCGCACCTTCCTGGTTCAGCTCCCTCTGCCCCTCGCGAGGCTCCCACCTTTCAATCATAGCTAGCAGGAATCGGGCGAGAAGAGAGGCTCCCATCCACCGTAAGGCGTGGGAATTCCTTGCCGCCATTCTCCGGACGGGATTCAGGGCCTGATTCTCAGGTTTATTGAAGTGGAAATGAGGAGCCCGCCCGGACCGTGGCCGCTAATCTTATCCCCCCCGCCGCCTACTCCCTCAAGCCGAGAGTTGGCATGAGGGGGATGAAAGAATGTAAAGGCCATGCAACGATGTCCCGACGAGGCTCATCGCTCCCCTCAGCCGTCGCGGCGGGACCAATCATAGGGAATCTCGCCGCTATGCGGAGCAATGCGATATTCGTCGGGATGCTCGTAGTTATAAGCTTCCGTAACATAATTGAGCACCATCGCTTCTGTCTCGCTGATGCACTTGAAGCCATGATAGACGAGCTTTGGGATTTCCACGAGAATCGGATTGTGCGGCCCGAGGAAAAACTCATTCACCTGTCCCCGCGTCGGCGAGCCCTCCCGGTCATCGTAGAGGGCGAGCTTGATCATGCCGAACAGGCAAACGAAATGGTCCGTCTGCAGCTCGTGGTAATGCCAGGCCTTCGTCACGCCCGGATACGCCGTCGTTGTATAGACCTGGCCGAACTTGATGTCCATCTCTGGATCATCACAGCGCAGAACCTCCATCAAGCGTCCCCGCTCATCGCAGTGGACCGCCAGCCGGCGCACCTTCACTCCATCGATCAGCTTCTTCATAGCGTCTCCTGTCGCGTCCCAATCATGCCGCCCGCGTTTCGCGTTTCTCGCCGAAACGGCCAAGCGAATAGGTGATCATATACCCCAGTCCAATCAGCACCACCACCAGAATCCCCCTTGCCGGAGAATACTCTGTATTCGGCACGATGACCAGCTCCACCTCGCCCTTCTCCTCGTCCGCCGCGGCACGGCGCACTTCCCGCGGCACACTCACATCGTAGGCAATCAGCACCGCCTCCTCGCCGCGGGCCCGCTCCACATCCTCAACGGTCAACGCGCCATCCTCCCGCGCTTCGATGATGTTGACCCTCAGCGTCTCATCCTCCAACGCTCGCAGATTCGCCGCGGTGAAGTCGTTCTCCGAATCCATCCACCCAAAACCGCGCACCATCAACTCCGCCATGCCGTTTTCCCGCGTCAGCGCATAGCGGGGAAGCTTGTCAAAGCTCGCCTGCTGGAACGGATAGAGCCCCAGGACGGACCCAAGAAGCAACCCCAGCAGGAAGCCCACCGTCGGTTTGTGATAATGGTGCAACAAATACTTCAGCAGGTTCGACAAGGCGACAATCCCTGTCACCACGCCCAATCCCACGGGCAAAACCATCCCGAGAGTGATCGAAACAAAGAGGCTGAAATCGCCCGCCCGCAGCGCGTCCGTCAGGTCGCTGATCCCGCCGATAATGGGGAGATAGAGACCGAAGATCAGCAGGAGGTAGCTCCCCGAAATGCCCGGGAGAATCATGGCCGCGCTCCCAAGGATCCCGCCCAAAAAATACAGAGCGAAGTTGGGGTCGACGTTATCCGGCCGCAGCACAAAGGCGATCAACGCCATCACAACGATCCCAAGCGCGGAAGCCACCAGCCCGGGAGCGCGCATGGGACGCAATTGCGCCAGCAAAAGGGGCGCTCCGCCAAGGGTCATCCCGATAAAAAGCCCCAGCATCCCCGGCAGAAACATCTCCATCAGAAATTGCATCACGGTGGAAAAGAGAACGATCGTTGCCGCCGAAATGGCAAACAACATCCCAATTACGACAACCGGACGCAGGGAAATCCGGAAGCGAGTCAAATCCGAGACCGCGTCGATGAATTCGTCGTAGAGCCCCAGCGCCAGGACCATGGTTCCTCCTGACACGCCGGGCACGAGGTTTGCCAGCCCCATAAAGATGCCGGTAAGCGAAAGCCGCCAGTAAGGAATACCGCCCTGAGATTGTAAATCGGGCCGTTCGCTCGCCGGGGAAGCACCTTCGGAAAAGCTGCTCATTTGGACTTGGAATTCCTTGATCGGATAAGGGGCGCTTAAAAACTCCCGGGGATGTAGGAGGAAAGCCCAAAGGCGGTCAACGGAAACCCATTTGGCACTCAAGTGGATATTTGATGAAAAGCAAGGCTCCCTACTTGACAAGGCAGCATGAGATCACCATCAACTTTGCACAGAAATTTCAGGGAGAGATTCACGTTGCACTCGATCGAAGAATGGCCAGCAGAATATCTTGAGTTCATTCGCCTCTTCAACGAAGGCGATTATTTTGAAGCCCACGAGGTTTTGGAGGATCTCTGGGTGATCGAGGTCGGCCCATTGAAGGACTTTTACAAGGGATGGATCCAGTTGTCCGTCGCCCTTCTTCACTGGCAGCGAGGAAACCATTCAGGGGCCCGCAAACTGTGGGCTTCAGCCAGGCAATATCTTTCCCACTATCCGTCTGTCTGCGAGGGCCTCCATCTCGATTCGCTGCGCAATGAATTCGAATGCCTCTTTCATCCCCTGACTTGCCGCGAGAACCCACCTGGCAAGCCACCCCAGCGAGAAGCCATTCCCTTCTTGGAAGCCTGTCATGGAGAACCCGCAACCTTACCCTGAGCCGAAAACCCCTCCCGCTCCGGCCATCCGGTTTACCGAGCGCGAATTGGAACTGGCTCACCAAATGGCTGCGCTGGGAATCGACTGGACCCCGGCTCCGGGTATGTTTCTCCTGGATGAAACCGGCCAGATGCCCTTCGCTTCTCCCCTCCAGAACCGTGTTTTCGTGATTCTGGATCTCGAATACTTCCTGCAAATCGCTGGCGGCATGGAAAATCTTCGCCGCAACTGGATCTGGCTTCCTCTCTGGGAAGAAGGACGCAACTGGCTGCGCCATCACAAGATGAACGACGCCGAATTCTTTGATCGCGTGCGCGAACGCATTATGGATCTGGGCATGACAGACCGCGAGGTCCTCTACGAACTGATGGTTGCTATTCTCCGCGACAGGCGCTAGCCTCATTCAACGTCTGACAAAAACCCGAGATCCTATGAAGGAGATCCAGCCGTGAACGATTTTGGCGGGAACAGTTATCCCTGCGAATATGAAATGAAGGACGACGAGAAAACCTGGGGAATCATTGCCCACCTTTCGCCCATCGCGGGCGGCTTTGTTGGGATTCCACCGCTTGGGCCGCTTGTTGTCTGGTTGATCAAAAAAGAAGAATCGCCCTTTGTCCGCAAATGCGCCCTCGAGGCCCTCGCCTTTTCCGTGGCGGCCTCTGTCGCTTCCCTCCTGCTGGCCATTATCGGGTGCATCACCGTTTTTATTTTTATTGGGTTTCTGATCTTCCCGCTGGCAATCCTTGTGGGAATCGCCGGACTCCTGTATCATATTCTGGGTGCGGTCCGGGCCTCTGAAAAGAAAGTTTACGAGTATCCCTGGACGACACGATTCACCAAATAAGCGGAAATCGTGCATCCCCGGCCCCGGGGAGCCGGGAAAAAGACGCGTCACTGATTCGGCGGGGTTTCCTGTGTCGGGTGCCGCGGCGGAGGATCCGGCTCTACCTCCATGTTGCGGTTGAGTCCCTTCTCTTTGGTGCCTTCCGCCTTGGGGTGGCGCAGTTCCAGGCGCCGATCATCGATGCGCGCTTCCTCGGGAAGCTTTTCTTCCTCGATCGGCTGGTCCTCCTTCATTTCCGGATCAGGACGTCGTTGTTCAT
>CAYFUR010000022.1:32306-42634 GCA_964346275.1 uncultured Candidatus Sumerlaeota bacterium | reverse complement strand
GGCTATCAGAGGGCTTTTCTTGATTCCTTGCCGTACGCGGCGGGAACGCAGGTCTCTTGCACTCACCCTTCTGGCGTACATTTGGACTCCATTTTGCCCCATCCCGCGGCTTCGCCAGGCATTTTCGAATACGAGGATGTGGAAGATGGCGAGGATGAGCGCCCTCGCCCTCTTTCCGGCATTTCTTTCTGAAAACTCTTCTGGGTGAAATGAGGGGGTCGTGGGAAAAACTTCTTGCACGCCCTTCTCGTCACCACAACAATGTTACAGAGTGAAAAAATTGAAAATAGCGAGGCGAGGGAAGCTATCCTTTTCCTGGAGTGCTGTGCAATGCTTCGCTTCTTCTGCTTTCCTGCTTTTGTTCTGCTTTTTCCCTTTTTCGTTTCACCGCTGAATGCCGAGGATTGCCAATGCCACACAGCGGAAGAAATCCTTGCCGAGCTGGCCAAGACCGTCGAGCCGGGCCAGGAATACGTCGAGGCGGGATGCTACCTGATCCCGGTCGAGGAACTGACCGCTACCGACCCCGAAAGCGCCTTTGGGGCGACCGCCACGCCCTGGACCGACGGGTTCGTTTATTACGTGTTCAACCCGGAAAACATGACGGAGTACAAAAAGCAGCAATTCCGCAAGGGGGCCCAGCACTGGGCCGATGTGGCGGCGTTGGCCTTCTTCGAGCTGCCCTACGAAACGCCGGGGGCCACGAATTATATCGAGGTCCGCGACAGCGCGACAGTCAATAATTCCTTCGTCGGCATGCAGGGCGGAATGCAGGTGATGAACATCACCAGTTGGAATTATGAGTATATTATCGCCCACGAGATCGGCCATGCTCTTGGCCTTTGGCACGAGCAGCAGCGCATCGACCGCGACGATTTTGTCACCATCCTGGAGGACAACATCCTGGACGGCAAAGAAGTCAACTTTGTGAAAATCAATACGGACCCCGAGGGCACCACCTACGACTTTGAAAGCGTGATGCATTATCCCAAGTGGGCCTTCTCCAAGGATGTTCAGAACCTGAATACCATCGAGCCCAATCCCGAGTATTCCCCGTTCCTCGACTCGATGGGCCAGCGCTCTTTCCTCAGCGACATCGATATCGAAGGAATGCAGGCCCGTTACGGAGAGCGTGTTCAGGCTTTACCGCCCGATGTCACACCGGATTCCGGCGACTATAATGGCAGCCAGGTCACCCTGAGCCTGGCACTCCCCACGGACCACGATAACAACATTTCCCTCTACAAATACACCACCGATGGCAGCGATCCCACGCTCGATTCCACCCTTTGGCTGCCCAATAATACATTCTTCTTGCGCAATTCCGCTGTCCTCAAGATCCGCCAGTTCCACCCGACCCGCAGTCCCTCCACCATCGTCAGCAAGACCTACACGCTGACGAACGGAACACCCAAAGTCGCCACGCCGGACATCACACCCCCCTCGGGCACCTATAACGAACCCCACGAGGTTTCCATCACCACCGCCACCTCCGGCGCCACGATCTACTATACGCTCAATGGCACCGTGCCCACGCAAAGTTCCACGCCCTACACCGGCCCGCTGATCATTCCGACCGGCAGCACCACCGTCCGCGCCCGGGCTTTCAAGGCCGGAAGTGATCCCAGCGAGATTGCCTCGGAAACCTACAACGTCAATCAAGTCACCCTGCCTGCCCCGTCAATTTTCCCCCCGGGCGGGGAATACGCCGGAGAGACCCTTGTCTATCTCGGCTCCACCCTTCTCGGCGCCGAAATCCGCTTTACCACCGATGGCTCCGATCCCGATGAGAATTCCCTGATCTTCGGCGACCCGATCACCCTCACCAGTTCCGCCACGGTGAAGGCCCGCGCCTTTGTCGAGGGATACTCCCCGAGCCTCATCGCCACGGAAAGCTATACAATTATCGGGGCCGCCTCGCCGCCGGCCATTAATCCCAACGGCGGCCAGTTCAGCGGCTCGCCAACCATCACCATCACCTCGCCCGACAGCGGCGCCGAGATTCGCTACACCACCAATGGCACCGATCCCCAGGAGTATTCGACGCTCTATACCAACGGCTTCACCCTTCCCTTCGGCGACCATGAAGTGAAGGCGCGCGCCTTCCTGGGCGATGCGGCGCCCAGCACCGTCACCACCGCCAACTTCACAATCTTCGATCCGAACACCAATCGCGTGGCCAATCCCGTCTTCCGGCCGATCCAGGTCCAGCACATGAACTCCGTGGAAGTCACGATCACTTGCGACACCCAGGATGCCGGGATCTACTACACCATCGGCGACAACCAGGCGCCGCCGGATCCCACCACCAGCGACACCCTCTATACCGGCCCGTTCACGCTCAACCTGCCGCAAAACGCGGGCGACAACTGGTTCCTCCGGGCAAAGGCCTTCAAAACGGGCCTCACCCCCAGCAACCTCGTTCCCAAGCGATACGAAGTCATCACGCCTCTTGGCACCATTTCGCCCCCCACCATCGATCCCAATGGCGGGACGTTTAATAATCCAGTGACTGTCAATTTCAGCGCGACCACCGATCCCGCCACCGTGGGAATCCAGTATTACTCCACCACCAATGGTGATGAGCCGGTCGTTCCCGATCCGGCCACGGGCTCCGATGATTCAATCACCCTGAGCGAAACAGCCACGGTGAAGGCGATCGCCTATCGGGCTTTCTTCGGTGCCAGCACGGTCTCCAGCGCCGAGTTCCAGCTTGTGTGCGCGGACCCGGTGATCACGCCTTCCGAGCCCGGCCACTTTGAATCCGTCGAGGTGTCCATCGCCTCGGACACCACCGGCGGCGGCACACGCGTTCGCTATACAACCGATGGCAGCGAACCAACAGACGACACGGATTCAGAACTCTACTCCGCGCCCTTTACTCTCGGCATCGGCACCCACGTCGTGAAAGCCAAGGTCTTCCGCAATGGCTTCGACCCCAGCGGCACCACCACCCTCGTCTATGTCGTCGAGCCCACGCCCGCGGTGCCGGTGATCAATACCCAGCCTCTTGATCAAACCGTGGACCAGGGAACCGACGTCACCTTCACCGTCGAAGCCGAAGGCATTCCCGATCCCGCCTATCAGTGGCAAAAGGATGGTGTCTCCATCGCCGCCGCGGAGACCGATTCCTTCTTCATACCCAATGCGCAGCCCGCCGACGCCGGCGTCTATACGGTCGTTGTTTCCAATGACGCGGGAGACATCACGAGCGACGACGCGGAACTGATCGTGAACCAGATCGCCACGGAGACCCCGACCCCCTCGCCAACAGTGACGGACACTCCAACGGCAACACCCACCGATACGGCCACACCGACTTCAACGGCCACGGCAACGCCAACCCCGTCTGGCACGGCAACACCCACCGATACAGCCACACCCACCCCCACAGCCACGGCGACGGCAACCCCGTCTGGCACGGCAACGCCAACCGATACCGCTTCCCCGACCGCAACCGATACAGCGACGGCAAGCCCGACCGCCACCGCCACCGCGACGATTCTCCCTCCAACGGCTACGGCGACCGTGACGGCGACCTCCACACCCACGCCTTCGCCCTCGCCAACTCAGGCGCCCACGGCGACGCCCACACCCACTGTGGTTGCCACGTCGACACTCACGCCGACGGCCACAGCCACGCAGGCGCCCACCGCAACCCCTTCACCCACGGAGACTGCAACGCCTTCGCCCTCTCCCACCATGGACCAAGGCCTCTTCTGGCGGTTTACCAACAACGGCGTCGCCGATTACCGCCTGGAAAGCCAGGCTGACGTCTCGCCGGAAATCTACGACGGTCCATTTCCGAGAAACGACCCGACCCTTTCGCTGGTCATCGGCGAACGCTACCGCGTGGAGGTCATTCCCTTCACCGCCCACCCGTTCGAGGTGATTTCGCGCGTCAATGCCTCGCCCGCAAACGACACCGTTTTGCTCGCCATGGGCGGGAACGCAGGAACGCTCGAGGATGATCCGGACATCGAATGGACCGATGACGGCAGCGGAGAGGTCGAGTTTACCCTCACCCAGGGCCTCTTTGAAGCCATGATCGAGAATGGCCGATTCCCCGCATACCGCTGTGGCATCCATACCGCCAGCATGCGCGGGGATTTCGATATCTCTGAGCCGGTTCCAGGCCCCCAGGAGATCATCGACCTGCTTCTCAACAGCCAGGGCGAGCCGAGTGGGCTCGACCTGAACGGCGACGGTGTGGTCGACGCAGCCGACCTCGTTTCATCGATCGAATAGTTGGACCCCCTGGATCGTCCGGCGGCGGATTCCGCCGCCGGGCGATCCTTCGACTCATTCCTTGCCGCCGAATTGTTCGCTTTCGAGGGGTTGATTGCCCGGCGCGCGTACGTTCCCGAACACCGGCACCGGCCCGGCAAATTGGAAACGGCTGATATTGCTTGCCTTATGGACATTTCGGCGGCTGGCACCAATCCCTCTACCTCTCTGGCCAGCATCGCCGGGCGGGATCAAGAACCCCTGAACCAGCCCCTCGGCGATCGAAACTCACCAAAGATCAGAGAGGAAAGAATCATGAAACGCACACTCGCCCTCACACTTGCCTGCCTCACCGGCCTCGCCGCCGGATCCTTTGCAATCCGCGCCGATGCGGCCCCCAGCTTCCGCGATCGCGACCGGGGCCAGGCCCGCATGGAACGCCCGTCGGACGCCTGGGACGCCCCTGCTCCGCGGCTTGGCCGCGGCCATGGCCAGCGCCCCGGCCACGGCCCGGGACCCGGCATGAACGCGGGATTTGGCATGATGGCGCCTTCTGCCAGGAAACTCGGCGCCGTCATGTTTCCCTTCTGGGAAAATGATGAAATCGCCGATGAACTCGAACTCAGCGAGGACCAAATCGACGCCATGGCGGAGTCTCATGCCTTGCTGACGGAACAACTCGAAGACACCCAGGGCTCCATCGCCGATGCAGGCGGCGCCCTGAAGGAAGAAATGGAAAAGGACAGCCCGGACGCCTCGACGGTGAATGAGCTGATCGATGAACTGACAGAAGCCACCAATGAAAAATCGCGCATTATTCTCGGTCATGCGGTCGTGGTGAAGAATGTTTTGACCGAGGAGCAGGAAGATGAACTCCCCGGCGTTAGCCGCGAGCTGATGCGTGAATTCCGAGGCGACCTCCGCGACCTGCGCCAGGAAATCCGCCAGACTCTCGTCGAAGGCGGAACCCTTGACGATGTGGCTGCCGTGATTGACAGCTACGAGCTGCCCGAACCGCTCGGCGAGATCGTCTACAATATGACTGAGCGGCTTCTGGAGCGCCGGGAAAGCCGGCCGGAGGATGCGCCTCAAAAGGGCCAGGATGGCCAGCAGCGGAACTTCCGCCGCCGCTAAGCTCGAACCCATCCGCCAGCTTGACGGTTGCCTGGCCAACCCGCGGCGGGCTGGCGGTTGCCCTCCTACCTCAATCCCTCCGCCCGGGTTCTTGTGCCGGGCGGAGGGATATTTTTTGCCGCTTGACCTCTCATTGAGCCGTTGGAACGGTTGCCAATCGACTGACCCCACACACCCGAGAGAAACGGGCCATGGAAGAATTCAACCGACCCTCCCCCTACAGCGCGACTCGCCTCATCCGCCATCTCTGGTGGTGGCGCTATGTGCTTCTCGCGACACCCGTGGTGGCCATCATTCTCGGCGTGATTTTCGTTCGCACGCAAATGAGCGATACCTTCGAATCCCAGGCCATGCTGCGCATCCGGACGCCGCCCAGTGCCATGCGCGCCGGGCCATCTCTCGATCACCTCGATCCGCCGGTCTACGAAGAGATCTTTCTTTCTCCCGGGCTTCTCTTCGACGTGGTCCAGGCCGCCCGCCAGGAATTTCCTGATTTCCCGCGCAGCGGTTTCGAGGACATCAAGAAGCGCTTTCAGGTCAACATCATCACCACGCGGGAAACCGTAGTTTCGTCGGAATTCTCTCCGATCGCCCAGCTTTCGGTCACCGGCAACTCGCCGGAACGCGCCCATTTCCTCATGCAAACATGGCTCGATCTCTCCCTCCAGCGTTTCGGCCGCCTGCGCGCCGACGAAGCGACGGAAATTCGCCAGCAATTCCGGACGGAATACGAAAAGCTGCGCTCGAGCGCCAGCTCCCTCCATGGCGAGGAGGCGCGTCTTCAGCAGGAACTGCAGAACGTCAGCCAGCTCTTGAATGCCAGGTACCAGCAATTAAAGGGAGAAAGCGCCGCCAGGCGCCTGAGTGTCCAAGCCATTGAGGATGAAGAGAGCCAGCCCGAAAGCGGGCTCTATCGCGAACAGACGCGCCTCCAATTGGCGCTCGCGGAAGCGAAGGGTGCCGACAACTCCCAGGCCGGCGCCAATTCGCTTCAGAGGCGGTTGGACAAAGTGAATGAGCTGATCACTGAAACATTGGACGAAATCGACAGCCTCAGCGAGCGCCGTGTCTCGGTCAGCCGTGAACTGGAAGCCACCCGCGAGGAACTGCTGCTGGCGCGCGAGCAGACCGAGCAGGTCCGCGAAATCCTGGCGACCACCACGCCCGACGCGATTGTCATGGAGGATCCGCTCAACCCCGAATTGTCCAATGAATACTCGGTGCTTTCCTGGCCGGTCATGCCGGAAAAGCGCATCGGCCCGCCCAAGGCCGCCATCGCTGTGGGTATCGCCGCCGCCATCACGTTTTTTGTGATTCTGTTGATTCTTCTGCAGTTTTACGTGGCGACGGCCCTGCGCGAAGGCGAGAAACACCAGCCAGCCTCGTGATCCGGCCCGGGCCTTGCAGAGGGGGGGCGGCATGAACGAGACGCCCGTCCGCAACCTCCACCAGTTTGTTGATATCTTGCGCCGCGAAGGCGAGCTGGCCATCGTCGAGGCTCCTGTGTCCGCCGACCAGGAGATCGCCGAGATACATCGGCGCGTCGCGGCCGCGGGCGGGCCCGCCCTGCTCTTTACCCGGGTCCAGGACAGCCCCTTCCCCGTGCTCACGAATATGTTCGGATCGGGCCGGCGAACGGAGAGGGCCTTTGGCCGCCGCCCCAAACGGTTTGTGGAAGACGCGGTCCGGTTTGTTGAAGAAGCGATTCCCCCCACGCCGCGCAAGCTCTGGGGATTTCGCCATCTCGGGTTCCAGGGACTTCGCGTCGGCATGAAGCGCCGCCGCAGCGGCCCCATCCGGGAATCGGTGGAGGAGGATCCGCGCCTCGGGCAGCTTCCCCTCCTCAAGCTCTGGCCCGAAGACGGAGGGCATTTCGTCACCCTCCCCCTCGTCTATACACAGGACCCGGAATCGGGAAAGCCCAACCTGGGCATGTATCGCATGCAGCGCTATAACGACCGGGAAACGGGGATGCACTGGCAGATCGGCAAGGGGGGCGGGTTTCATTACCACCGTGCCGAATCCATGGGCCGCGCGCTGCCGCTCAATGTTTTTCTCGGGGGGCCGCCGGCGCTGATTCTCTCCGCCATCGCGCCGCTGCCCGAGGATGTGCCCGAGTTGCTCCTCGCCTCCCTTCTTCTCGGCGAGCGGCTTCCCCTCGCCAGGAACCCGGCCGGGCCGCTGCCTTTGATTGCCGAGGCCGAATTCGCCCTCGTAGGAGAGGTTCCCCCCCAAAAACGCCGCCTCGAAGGCCCCTTTGGCGATCATTACGGCTATTATTCCCTCGAGCACGACTATCCGGTCTTCCAATGCCGCGCCCTCTTGCACCGCAAGGATCCGATCTATCCCGCGACCGTTGTGGGCAAGCCACGCCAGGAAGATTTCTACATCGGCGATTACTTGCAGGAGTTGTTGAGCCCGCTCTTCCCGCTGGTCATGCCGTCGGTCCGCGATCTCTGGTCCTACGGCGAAACAGGTTTTCATTCCCTTGCCGCCGCCGTGGTGAAAGACCGCTATCCCCGCGAGGCCCTTCAATCGGCTTTTCGCATTCTCGGCGAGGGGCAGCTCTCGCTGACCAAATTCCTTCTGCTCACCGATAAGCCCCGCGACCTTCGCGACTTCCCCGGCCTCCTCGAGCATCTTCTCGAGCGCGTTCACTGGGAGACGGACCTGTATATCTTCAGCAATCTCTCCATGGACACCCTCGACTATACAGGGCCCCAGGTGAACAAGGGCAGCAAGGGCGTCATTGTGGGCCTTGGCGAAGCCGTACGCGATCTTCCCGGCGAATTCTCCGGCGAACTGCCGCGCGGATTCCAATCCCCCTGGCCCTTCTGCCGGGGATGCCTCGCGGTTGAGGGCCCCCAATACGCCGACGAGCCCGGGGCGCCCCAGCGGCTGGCCCGGGAGTCTTCCCTCGATCCCTGGCCGCTGGTCATTCTCTGCGACGATTCCCAGCGCACCACCGCCGGTTCATCCAGCTTTCTCTGGTCCGTCTTCACCCGTTTCGAACCCGCGGCCGACATCCACGCCCGCCACGTCCGGCTGGTTCGCGCCCACCCCGTCTATACGGGTCCGATCGTCATCGATGCCCGCACCAAGCCCTGGTATCCCGATGAAGTTTTCGCCGCGCCGGACATCGCCGAGCGAGTCTCCCAGCGATGGAAGGAATACTTCCCCGGCGGCATGGAGATGGGCAGCAGCGATCTGGCAAACCTCGACGCTTGAATTGACACGAGTTAAGAAAAAGCGGCTCTTAACCATCAGTTTTTACTCGGGAATGAATCTTGTCATGCTTTTCCTCAAAGGCGGCCATTATATTGCTCCCTCTCGATTGAGGTTCACTCAAGGATCCAATTGTTCTAACTTGTGCGGGAATTCCGCTAAGGAGGCGTTTGACACATGGCTGATCACCAACCCCGGCCCGGGAGCGCGGGATACGCGGCCCCCTCAATGGATTTGCTTGAGAAGTCTTCTCTCACCGTTCCCGAGCTCTCTGACCGCGGGCATCTTCATCTCGTGGAAATCATCGGCGAAACAGCTTACGGCGTCGTTTATCGCTGCCATTTCGCCGAACGTGCCGATGAAATGCTGGTGCTCCGCGTTTTCCGGCTCAGCGACCCCGCCGAGCAGGATCAGTTCAAAAAGGACGCCCAGGCCCTTGCCGGTCTTGATCATCCCAATGTCGTCAAAACCATCGCCGGGGGAGTGCTGGAAGGAAACAACGCCTACCTGCTCCAGGAATTCATCGAGGGCCCGACGCTGGCGGCTTTCGTCGCGGAGCATGGCATTTTCTGGGAACGTCTCGCCGTCCAGATTCTTCGCGATGCCGCCGATGCGCTGAAAGCCGCGCGCGCCAGGGGCCTGGCGCATATTTCCCTGAAGCCGGAGAACATCTTCCTCGAGCCGCTGCCCGGGCCTGAAAAGGATCATTCCGATCGCTTTTCGTACACTGTGAAAGTGGCCGATATTGGCGTCGCCCGGTACGCCGATCGCTGGGATCCCGAGCACGGGATGCCCGAGGATCGCGCCGCCGAGCACACCCTGATATATGCCGCGCCGGAACGCTGGGATGATGCCCGCACCGAAAACGAATCCCTCGATGTCTATAGTCTGGGCGGTATTCTTTTCCACATGCTGACCGAGTGGCCGCCCTTCAAGGCCTCCTCCTTTTCTGATCTCATCGCCAGGAAACGTGAAGCGGTGCCTTCGCCCCGCCGCGAGGTGGTGAATACAGACGTCATCGTCGAGAGGATCGTGCATGAGGCGATGCTTCCCAGCCCCACAGAGCGATTGGGAGACCTGGACGAGCTCATCGGCCGCTGCGACAAGGCCATTGGCGAGCTGCCCAAGCGCGAATCCATTCGCCGGTTCGACCGGAAACTCCACAAAGCCATCACCACCGGATTTGCCATTGGCATTTTCGTGATTATTGTCAGCGGAGCGGTCGGATTACTGGTCATGGATCTCCTGAGCAACGCGCCGCCCGATGCCAACCCCGGCTCGGAAGAAGTCGAGATGTTCACCACAAAAAGGAATGGCGAGGCGCTGGGGAGCAGGGGCGGAGATGGAACGGCCAGCGCCTTCGAGACCGTTGCGGATCCGGGCGATGCCCCTGGCGAAGGGCTCTCAGGCCCCCAGGATATCGAGTTCAGCGGGCAGGAAGAGTAGTTCGATCCGGGAGAAAACTTCCCGAAGAGGGTATTCTCGTTCCCAGTGGGGGAGTTTTCGCTCTACACACCTCTCCGGAAAAGCAGCGTTGAGAGGCGTTTTTCACAAGATTCAATTTGTGCGCCCCCCCTCCTTTCCCTACGATTTGAGGTGTGCAGGGTAAGGAGGCGCGGATTCCATGTGTGAGGACGCCGAGAGAAATTTCGGAATTCAACGGCGAATCCGCGCTCTCCTTTTCCTTTTACTGATTTTCCTGCCCGCCTCCGCATCAGCCTGCGGGCTTTGCGTCATGAGCC
>CAYFUR010000022.1:0-32206 GCA_964346275.1 uncultured Candidatus Sumerlaeota bacterium | reverse complement strand
GGACGAAGAAAACTCTCAAAAACTGGTTGGATTTACAGCGGGAACAGGGAGCGGCGAGCCGGAACGGTGGTGGCTTATCGCGTCCAGACGAGGTAAAGGGCGTGGATAATTCCGGGGACGTAACCGAACAGCGTCAGCAGCAAGTTGAGAACAAAGACGAGGCCGAAGCCAAACTGGAGAAAGACTCCGACGGGGGGAAGAACGATTGAGAGCAGAACGAGGAAAACGTCGTATTCATGATTCTGTTGCTCTGCGTCATCTAATACGGGCATTGTCACCTCCTGTAAGAATTCAATGATCCCAGTGTGCACAAATTATCTTTGACATTCAAGGATAAACCTGGTGCAGCCGATTTTTGAACCAGACAACGAACCAGCGGGGTGCCTCGAATCATGAAATTCCTCAGCCGATTGGTCCTCTTTACCGGAGTTTTGCTCGCCATGTCTATACAGAACGCCCGGGCGGAAACCCGCCTTGAAGAACAGTTCTCCAACCTGAAAACCGCGCTGGCGGATCAGCGCGCCGGTTTCCTCACCAATCCCACATCCGTGGACAATCAGTTCCGCCACCTGGCGGATCGCATGGCCGGAGACCCGGATATCAACCTCATCTGCTTCTTCGCACCGGAGCACGGCCTGCGCGGCGAACACCAGGCCGGCGCGGGCGATGCCGACTACACCGACCCGATCACGGGCCTCCCTGTCTATTCCCTCTATCGCACGCGCCAGGCCCCGACTGCCGGCCAGCTCGAAACCATCGATGTCCTTGTCTATGATATCCAGGACGTCGGCACCCGCTTCTATACCTATGTCTGGACGATGACCCATGCCATGGAGGCTTGCGCCGCCAACGAGACGAAATTCATCGTCTTCGACCGGCCCAACCCCATCGGAATTTCCGAGGTCGAAGGCGCGCCGGTCCCCTTTGACTCCGGCCTCATTGGGCGGAAATGGCCTGATGCTCCTTTCGGAGTTCCCACTCGCCACGGCATGACCGCGGGGGAAATCGCCACGCTGGTGAACGAGGAGTGGATGGACCCCAAGGTGGATCTCCAGGTGGTCGAAGTTCCGCGCTATACCCGCAAAATGAGCTTTGAGGAAACGGGCTACCCGTGGGTTTATCCCTCGCCGAATATGCCCACCCGCGACACGGCTCTCGTCTATCCCGGCATGGGAATCTTCGAAGGCTCCGATATGAGCGAAGGCCGCGGCACGACCAAGCCCTTCGAACTCTGTGGCGCGCCCTATATTAACGGGGTGGACTTTGCCGGCCAGTTGAACGCCTTGGGACTACCCGGCGTTCGTTTTCGCGTGGCTTACTTTACGCCCATTTTCGAGGACTACAGCGGCGAGGTTTGCGGCGGCGTGCAGGTGCACGTGACCGATCCCGATTCCTTCCAGCCGGTCCGCACGGGCATGTCTGTCCTCAAGACCGCCTACGAGATGTATCCGGAGCAGGTCGAACTGCGCAACTGGGCCTCGCGGCTCATGGGCGTGGAGAATCTCCACGAGCGGCTCCAGACGGAATCCGTGGACGCGATTATTGAGGGGTGGCAGGAAGACCTGCAGGCGTTCCTCGCCCTGCGCGATCAGCACACGATCTATACGATGCCGTCGGGAAGTGGAATCTTAATCGAGTGAAAAGGGAATGGTCCCATCCTTATTCCGCCGGATGGGGTTGGGACCGTAAAGTTCCTCATCGTGCCGTCCGCCGGACCCTTTTTCGCGCTCGGCGCTTTGGTCTCCGGCGGTGCCCTCGGCCTTCTGGTCGGGAATCGGGGTGAAATCCTCTTCCGCCGCGGAATTGCCGGCCTCCACAGGTTGTGGGGGAGCGAGGGATGGGCCGGGTTGCTGGTTGACGCGAGGGCGCTGGCCGTTGGTCAGCGTCTCAACCAATGCGGTAAACTGTCCGGCCACTACAAGGGCGTCCTTGTATTTGATCGTCCGCGGCGCCCAGCTCGTGAAGTCTTCGAGGAACTCTTCGTGAGGGAAAAACTTCTGCGCTTTATTCAGCAGGTTGTTATAGGATCTGGCACCGTCCTCATCGACGATTTGCGTCGGATTCTGCTCGGTCACAAAATGAATGTCTGTGTAAAGCCGCTGAGCCATGTGAAGAAGGGTCAACTTCGGATCCATGGGCCAAACTCCCGCTGATATTGTTGCCTCGTTCTTCCCGTGTTAATACTCGAAGGCAAATCGAACATGAGCACTGGAAATGTAGGAGACACCAGCGCTGCGCAGTTTGCCAAGGAGATTATCGAATTCCTTGAGTGAAATGCGGTCTGTCACCAGCACGGCCTGGGCGTCATGGCGCTCGTAGTATTCCCCGGGAACATCCAGGAGATCCAGAGCATCCAGATCGCCGGACTTCTCGCTGTTGAGCCGCACGTAATGGCGGTGGTGAATGCGCTCGGAAGCGCGGATATTCGCGTGCCCCCTGGGGATTTTCAGGGGATAAGGGTTCGGCGCTTTGGCGCGCTGGACTTTCGCGGCCAGCATGATGTCGGAGATCAGGCCGCTGGCGGTGCTCGGCCGTCCCGCGCCGGCGCCATAGTACATCGTCTCGCCGATCGGCTCTGCTTCGATCAGCACGCCGTTAAAAACGTCGCGCACCCCCGTCAGCACATGCCATGTGGGAACGAACACCGGCCCCACGGAGACATCCACGGTTCCGTCCTCGAAGAGTTCCGCCGAGGCCATGAGCTTCACCGAGAGATCGTGCATGCGGGCGTATTCAAACTCGGGTTCGCCCAGCGAGGTCAGTCCTTCCATGCGCACGTGATCGAAGGTCAACTCCTGGTTGAAGGCGAGAGACCCGAGGATCGCGATTTTATAGGCGGAATCGTGTCCTCCGATATCGAAGGTGGGATCCGGCTCGGCATAGCCGAGGCGCACGGCTTCGGCGATCACCGCTTCCAGCTCGCGATGGGTGTCCTCGTCCATCTGGGTCAGCACGTAATTGCAGGTGCCGTTGACCAGGCCGTAGATCCCGCGAATGCGATTGGGGGCCAGAGTGGTTTGCATCGTCCCGATGATCGGGGTGCCGGCCCCGACGCTCGCCTCGTAGAGGCAGAGCACGGCATTTTTCTCGGCCAGCTCGTGGAGTTCGCCGCCGTAGGCCGCGATGAGGCCCTTGTTGGCTGTGACAAAGTGTTTGCCGCTTTCCAGCGTTGCGCGGGCGATATCCAGCGCGAGCGTAGGCTTGCCATCGCGCCCGACGCCCACCAGCTCCACGATCAGGTCGATCGACTCGTCGCCCACCACTTTGCGCCAATCCGTCGTCAGCCATGTGTTCTCCGGCGGGGTGACATCGCGGGGTGTTTCGATATCCTTGTCCGCAATGGCCACCAGCTCGATCCCGCCGTGAAGGCGGTCGGCCAGCAGCTCGGCCTCCGAGACCAAATGCTTCACCAGGCCGGTACCGATGTTGCCGAAACCAATCAAACCAATCCGATAAGGGGAAATCATCCTCGTTTACCTCGGGTCATTCCGTGAGTGAATCAGCCCGTCAAAGGGCCTTTGCGAGCCGCATCATACAACCCAGGTGGATTCCATCGTGAACGTGGCTCAGGGCCAATCCCTCTAAACCATTTCGCACTGTTGCAAGCCGAACCTCCAACGGTTTTTCGAAGCGCTCTGCCAGCCGTGCTCCGACGCGGCCAAGCACATCGGCGGGCGTGCGGATCATCTCGTCAGCAAGCTGTTCGAGCGAGGGGACCGCCTCATCGCTCCAGGCGGCGGGGGCCGTCCCCCCGGCGAACCACTTCAGATAGGAGCCGGACACGCCCAGCGGAATCCCAAGTGGCTGGAGAACCAGGCGCCGGGGCGTGAGCACAAGGTGCCCCACATGCCAGCGCATGTTGTTGTTCCAGCCTTCGGGGATGCGGTCGGCCCGGGGAGCATGGGCGAGGGCGAGCTCGGAGGCGGTCCGCCGCACTTGTTCTCCCTGCCGAACCAGCAATTCCGCCATGGTTCGCGTATCCATCTGGTCTGCTCCTGCTTCGGTTTTAGAGGCGGACTTTTTGGAAGTCCTCCAGGGTCATCGGGTCGATATCCGGCAGGCGCACCATCTCGTGAATCGTATCCGCGCGCGAGGCCAGTTCTCCCGGTTCGATGCGCATCAGGCGGCCCAGGCTGAAATCTTCGACAACAAAGCTGGCCATGCACGAACCCAGGTGGACGCCCCTGATCAGGTTGTCGCCGTTCACCTCGCCGAGCCGCGCGAGGTAGCCGATCAGGCCGCCGGCAAAGGTGTCGCCCGCGCCGGTGGGATCCTTCACGTTTTCCAGCGGGAACGCCGGGAAATAGACCACGCGATCATCCTGGAACAATAATGCCCCATGCTCGCCTTTCTTGAGGACCACCGTCTTGGGTCCGAGGGCAAGCAGTTCTCGACCGCATTCGATGAGATTCACTTTTTCGCAATACTGCTGCGCTTCCCCATCGTTCACCAGGAGCAGATCCACCTGCTTGATCACCTCCGTCAGCTTGCTTTTCTCGCTCTCGATCCACAGGTTCATGGTGTCCAAAGCCACCATCTGGGGATTCTCCATCTGGCTCAGCACATCGAGCTGGATCTCCGGGTGGATGTTGGCCAGAAAAACGAAAGGGGTCTTGCGCTGTTCGGCCGTCAATTTCGGGCTGAAATCGGCGAACACGTTCAGTTCCGTCGTATTCGTATAGGCCTGGGCCATGTCGCGGAGATAATACCCGGACCAGTGGAAGGTTTTCCCCTTGGCCTTCTCAATTCCTGTCAGGTCAATGCCCCGCTTCTCCAGCGGTTCCATATATTCCTGTGTGAAATCCTCCCCGACAACTCCCACGAGGGAGACTTCAGTGAAGTAAGACGCCGAAACGCTGGCAAAGGAAGCCGAACCGCCCAAGGCCCGCTCGACCTTTCCATGAGGCGACTCGACGCTATCAATGGCGACCGATCCGATGATGAGTGCTTTCGACATGTAAACTCCTTCTTGGCGTAAGTTAGCTCCACCATGCTGGATTTGAGCCCCGCAAATCAAGAGTCCCGCCCCCGCTTCCGTCAACCCCAAGGCCTCATCCCTTCAAAGCACCACGGCTCTATCTCTCCGCCTAAAGACTTTCCGCCCATTCCCAGCGGTCCAAATCTTTTCTCCTTATTCTGGTGATTCTTCTTGTTTTCGCGGGGCGGCGCGCATCCTATACTTCCTCATATCCCCCCACGATACTCTCTCAACAGGAGAATTCCGGTGAGAACCGCCATCCTTGCAGCCGTGCTCGGCGCCGCAGCAGCCCTCTGCCCTGCCCAGGACACCCTTTTCGGGCCGCCACATCTTATCGCCACCGACGCCAGCGTGGGGGCTCAGAAAGCTCTCGCCGTCGATATCGACGGCGACGGCGACCTCGACCTTCTCTCGCCAGATCACCCCAACCGAATCGTGATCCATCTGAACGATGGAACCATCGATCCCCAGTTTACCAGTATCCAGCGGCCCCTCGACAACAGTTTCGTGTTCGACGTCGAGGCAGCCGATTTCGATGGTGATGGCGATATGGACCTCGCCACCGCCTCCGTGGATGGAACCACCGCCGCATGGCTGGAACAGCGCAACGACGCGCCCCTCGAATTCATACTCCATCCCCTCGAGGACACGCCCATCGCCAATGCCCGCGATGTCCTCGTGGCCGATTTCGACAAGGACGGCGACCCCGATATCATCGTCTCCTATCTCGGCGAAATTCCCTTCACGGAAGGAGACTCCAGCGAACTCATCCTCTATGAGAACACCTTCAGCGGATCCGGCGAGGCGATCTTCATCCGGCAGGTCATCGACCAGGAGTTCGGCGGGTCCCGCCACCTGGTTGCGGCGGATTTCGATCTCGACGGCAACCTGGACATCGCGGGGCCCAGCTACACCGGCCAGCCCAGGTTCTGGGAAAACCTGGAAGAGCGGCCGATCTCCTTTCGGCGGCACTCTCCGATGGAAAGCGCGACTCCCGGCGCCTTCTACGTCGCCGCCGGAGATCTCAACCAGGGCGGAGCCCCGGAACTCCTCGTCAGCCATCCCCTCGAGGACGAACTCGCCTTCTTTCTCAACCCCAAGGATATTCCCGGTGTTGAGAATCCCTTCACCGAGCTGGATTGGGCGAAAATCCTGGTCGCTCCGCCCGCCTTCGATGGCTCCACGTCCCAGCCCGCCCAGAGCGTCATCGCCGATTTCGACCGCAACGGCTTTCACGACATCGCCACGGTTTCCAGCGAGCATGGCGGCGTCACCATTCACAAGTTCCAATCAGTCAGCTCCCCCTTTGCCGCCACGGAATACGTCACCCCCAATCTCCAGCAAACCCGCGCCCTCATCGCGGCCGACCTGGACAACGACGGCGATCTTGATCTCGTGCGTTTCGGGATGCAGGGGCAGCTCGACTGGATCCCCAACACCCTCTTTGATCCCATTGATGATCCGCCCGGCATCCCCGAGGGCTGGGTCTTCGAAAACCCCGAGCCCTTTGCCGACGCCACCGCCAGCACGCCCGATGGCAAGCTCGCCATTACCACCACCGACAACACAAACACCTTCGCCTTCTGGGAATCGCCGCTCTTTGATCCCGCGCCGGAAACCGGCCTGGATGGTCCCATCCACCTGGAAGCCATGTTCCATGTCTCATCCGAGGTGGCCGACGTGGCCGGCGCCCCGGCGCTGCGGCTCCGCACGTCCTCCGACTCCTTCAACCAAAGCTTCGTCAGCGTGGTCAACTCCATGGACGATGGATTGATTTCCCCCGATGAAGACGGCCGCATCTATACACAATCGGCCTATTATCTCGCCCTCGAGGACGTCTTTGGCCGCCAGCAATACCAGATGCGCCTCGATTTCGATTTGTTGAATTTCGATCCCGAGGACGCCATCGGTTCAACGCTCGAACTCGGCGAAGTCGACGTGCGGAATTTCAGCGAAACCATCATGGAACAACGCCGTCTCGATGCCAGCCTCTTCTTCTTCGAGGAAGGCGCCCTCGGCTTTGAATTCGCCGCGCCCAATGGCGCCTTTGCCGATCCCGCGGGCAGCATCACCGATGTCGGCCTCACTATCACGCCGATCTCCGATAGCGGAATGAGCTTCCCCGACCAGTTCGGTTTCTGGGGCACGCCGCCCGATTCCCCCATTGTGACGCTCGAGAGCGACCGGCTTTACCGCGTGCTCTTCATGGTCACCAGCTCCGCTCCCGCCGGACAGGAAATGGAGCTGCCCGCCTTCCGCCTGCGCCTCAACGACGACTCCCTCCGCGCCGCGTGGTATGTAAACGTCGAATCTCTTCCGGGCGGCCTTCTGCCGACCGAGGGAAACTTCGTGCCCTACTTCGTCTTCTTCCGCGTGCCGCCGGAACTCGACGGAGCCGGCCTCCTCGCGTCCTTCGACATGATCCTCACGAACGACAGCGGGAACTCACCGGACCACAGCATCAGCCTGCGTTTTCTCCAGGTCCACAGCTATCCCATGCCGCGAAAGTAGCATCGCGTGCGTGTTGTAAAAGCTGAGAAGTAATCTGCCCCGCCTCCGGTTCGCCGCCGGAGGCGGTCTTATAAAGAATTGCCACCCCCGAGATCGTGTCCCAGAGTGTAAAATCGGATTGGATAAGCCATGTTTGCGCCCTGATCCGCCGAAGCCATGCTTCGGCCGGGTATTGCTTGAAACTTTGAGGCAAGATGGAAATGGGGAATATCTTTGGCCACGGATGAAATGGATAATACTACAGAGTTCAACAGAAGACGCAGGCCGGTCTTAATCCTGATTTTATTGGTATTACTGGTCCAAATTGCTTTCTTTGTATAGGCACAAACAAATTTCAGATCACGATGACGATCAGGAGTCAGAGAAGGAGATTGGGCCACGAACCCCTCTCATTGTGTAATTCCGAAACCGCCAAGGCACCATGGACGCCAAGGGAATTTAAACACGAAGGCGCAAAGGGCACAAAGAAAAGAGAAGTCCATATCAGAGGCTCCGTATCCTGTCTTCTGATATCAATACACGCGGATAGACAGCTTTCGAAATCAGAGGAAAGGAGGAATTTATTTCGGCCTCGAACCAGTTCCTCGTTTCCGTCCCCTCATTCGCGATTTTCAGGTAAGATCGCGGGCAAGCCGGTTGGCCCGCTAATAAACTGGACGTAAATTTGCTCCACCTGGCAGTCGAAAGAAATGCGGGCCCCAGCGGTCCGAGATTCCTTGGAAAGCCAAAACCAATGAAAAGCCTGATCCTACTGATTTTAACAACCATCCTGGCTGTAACCAGCCTTCCCGCTGCGGAGGAGAACACCGAGATGAACGTGCAAAACGATCCTTTCTTTGTTCAAAATCCGGAGGAGCTGCGGTGGAGAATTGTGAACGACACAGTGATGGGAGGCGTATCCGACAGCACTTTGGAAAAAACGGCGTCTGGCACCTATGTCTTCAAAGGAAACCTTTCGCTCGAAAACAATGGCGGGTTCGCTTCCGTGAGAACCATGCCTTTTGATTTTCGTTACAAGGAGGTTAAGGCGTTTAAAATTCGCGTGCGGGGAGACGGCCAGACATATCAATTGCGTTTTCGCACCAATGATCGCTGGGACGGGGTGTCCTATCGTGCTGATTTCTCGACAAAGAAGAATGAGTGGGTGGAGGTTGTCATGCCCATCGAGGATTTCAAGCCGACCTTTCGGGGAAGGATCGTGAGAGACGCACCTCCGCTTGCACCGGAAAAAATACGGCAAGCCGGATTTATGATCAGTGACAAACAAGATGGGTCATTTGAGCTGGAAATCGCGTCCGTCATCCCGCAGGAAGAAACTCCCGCGACAAAGAATGACGGCAATCCAGATTGATGCTGGTTTTTCGGGAAGAGCCTGATATGTGGTTTTCGGGCCGGATGAATTATTGATTCACCCGGCCCGAGGTTTTTATCAAAAAGGCATTTCGTCTGAAAACCGAAAGGGACGAGAAAAGCGGATGGGTCGGCGGCGAGATCGAGAGCTGAACAAACCGGGAAAGGCGGATTCGGGATGAATGGAGTGAAGCGTGGAATGGCTTCAATTCCGGGCCGGCCTGGTTCGTCTCCTCAGACCATTCCCTTCTCCGTTTTGTATCCCGCCTCTTCGATGACGGAGTGCAGCATCTGTTCGGGCACCTGGGCGCTGTCGTAGGAGACGTCCGCTTCTTTTTTTTCGAGCGATACTTCGGCGGCGAAAACGCCTTCCACGTTCTCCAGGGCCTGGCGAACGGTGGACACGCATCCTTCGCAGGACATCGTGGGGACTTTGATTGTGATGCGAGCGGGAACCATCGCCTTGTCTCCTTCCGGGGAGGTTTTTCTTGCGAACGGGGCGATTGAGCCTCGTAAGCTGCGCCCGCCAGACGGTGCAAGCTCCGCACCAGCGGCGCAACCCGGCAAGGCTTGCTGAACGATGATTTCACCCGACGACGGCACACTCCTGATCACCGGCGCCAGCGGCTTCATCGGCTGGCATATCGCCCGGGCCATGGCGAGGGCGGGCTGGCGCGTTGTGGGAACCTGCCACCAGCACCAGGTGGAAATTCCCGATGTCGAGATGCGTTGTATCGACCTGGCCGATTTTTCCGCGACGGGCGAACTGGTGCGCTCGCTTCATCCCGCCGCGGTGATCCACTGCGCGGCGGCTACCCGCCTTGGCTGGTGCGAAGAGCACCCCGCCGAGGCCCGGGCGGCCATTCGCGGGGTCACGGGCAACCTTTGCGCGGCGATCCACCGCCACTTTCCCGGCGGGCGGCTGATCGCCTTTTCCACCGATCTGGTCTTCGACGGAGAAAATGCTCCTTACGCGGAAGACGACCTGCCCAAACCGCTGAGCGTTTATGGCGGTCAGAAATGGGTGTCCGAAGGCCCGGTGCGCCAACTGCCCGGCGGCGTGGTGCTGCGGTCCTCGCTGGTTTACGGTCCGCCCGCGGCGAAGAGCGCCTCCTTTCTGAGCTGGATGGTCGACGGTCTGCAATGCGAGGAAAGCCTCCGGCTGTTCGAGGACGAGTGGCGCACCCCGGTGCTGGTCGACGATTTGATCCAGGCGGTGTCCATTCTCCTCGCCGCCGACGCGCCGCTGATCCGCGGCCAGGTCTTCCACGCGGGAGGGCCCGACCGCCTCAACCGCGTCGAGATGGGCCGCGCCGCCTGCCGCGCCTTTGGCCTGGAAGAGGAGCGCATCCTCGCCGCCACGCGATCGAGCGTCCCCGGGGGCGACCGCCGCCCCCGCGATGTATCGCTCGACAGCAGCCGCCTTCGCGACCTTGGATGGAACCCAACCCCCTTTGACGAGGGAATCGATCAATGCCGAAACGCATGGCCCAGCTTATGACCCGTATTCTTTCCCTTCTTTTCGCCGCGCTGCTCATCGCCGGCCCGGCCCGCACGGCCACCGCCCAGGACGAAGCCACCCTGATCTTGACCGGCAACACGCGCTCGCTCTTTCCCGTGATGTCCAAATCGCCGGGCATCGACGATGCGCCCGAGCGCTTTCGCGAGAAGGTCGGCGAAATCCGCCAACAGCATCCCGATGCCATTCTGGCCGATGCGGGCAACTCCATCTCCTTTCACAGCGAAGGAGAGACGGCCTACAACTACACCTCCAGCAAGATGTTCGACGACCTGGACTATTCCGTGGTCAATCTGTCGGCCCGCGACGCGGTGCTTTCCACCGTCCGTCCCGTGGGCTTCCAGCGTTCGCCGGGCAAATATCGCGAGCCGTTGATCACCGACATCGAATCCACCAACCCGCGGCCCCTCGATCTCCCGATCAGCAAAACCGTCGAGCAGGAAGGGAATGCCCCCGTGACCTTTGTCAGCATGTCCGACCTGGAATCGGCCGCGGGCATTTCCGGCAAGGTGGGCCTCGCCCGGGAAATCGATCGCCAGCGCATCGAGGAAACCATCGCCGCCGCCAGGGCGCGCGAGGAAATCGTGGTGGGGTTCAGCTCGCTGACGGAGGAAAACCGGGAGAATTGGCTGGCTCGTCCCGATGTTTCGCCGCACTTGCTCGTCGATCTCTTGAGTGATAGCCCCCCCGATCCCCGGCAAATCGGCCAGACCTGGGTGATTCCGCCCCCCCTTGGCGGAGAAATCTTTTCCATCCAACTGGAAAAAGGGGACGAGGGGCTTCGCGAGCCCATCGTTGCCAAGCACGTTTACCTCACACGCGAGGAATACAACTCCCTCTTCGAATGCCCCATCCCCAAGACTGGCCTGCCGCTGCCGCAACTGGGGGAAGTGGTCGGGCGCTACTTTGATATCGGGGCCGACAATGTCCGTGTCGACAAAGTGGATGGAGCCCCCTATCCCGATCTGACGACGCTCGAGCAGCCCTATGTCTATCACTTGAAGCTCGAGGGCGAGCCTCACCGCATGTATCGCATTTACTTCCAGATGCCCGATCCGCGCTTTGACCGCATTGTCCTCAGCCCCGGCTGGCCGATCTTCGATTATTTGGTCGTTCTCGATGACAGGCACGTGCTCCAGCGCGTGATCAATCGCTCGCGCTTTCCCGTGGGAACCCTGTCGACCACCCTTCTCGAGGCCATGAACAAGCTCCAGGGCCAGCGCCCCGGCGAATGGCAGGCCGACCCCGTGCTGTCCGCCGGGCTGGATCAGCTCTGGGAATGCGGAACCGAGGGCATCAAGAAGGCGATCGAGTTGGACAAGCAGCTCTACGGCGAGGGGGGCGACTACGTCCGGGCCCGGTAGTGCAAACTCGTTGTCGTCCTGGTTTTTGAAAAGCCGGAAAGGCGCTTGCGACGGATGCGCCTCTCGCACGATTTCCACCTCGCCGGGACTGGCACGGCGCTGGCAGATAACGAGTAGCTACAACCGGTCTGGCTTTGCGCCTCCGATCAGTCCTTGCGCAAACCAAGCTCATTGTGCGACCCATGCGCCTCTCTGCCCAGGCGGAGAGCAGGATTCCCCGCCCGGCACCGCCGGACAGACGCGCCACCATGACACGGCCTCAACTCAAACGCCTTTTTCTCGTCAATCCCCCCACCGGCCTGTACCGCCGCGATGATCGGTGCCAGTGCACCGTCGAGGACCAGACCGTCCAGGTCGTTTTTCCGCCCATGGACCTGGCGCTCTCCGCGGCCTGCGCTGAGCGCACCGGCGCGGAATGCCGCATCGAGGATTATCCCGCCGTGGGCCGCTCCTGGGAGGACTTCCTCGCCGACCTGGAGGATTTCCACCCCGACGCCCTCATCGTGAACTCGACCACGGCCACCATGGAAGGCGACCTCCAGACCTGCCAGCTGGCCAAAGAGAAGATTCCCGGCATCCTGGCCATGGCCAAGGGCGAGACCCTGGTGGTCAACGCCGCTTCCGTGCTGCGCGATCACCCCGAGCTGGACCTGATCCTGCCGAACGAGCCGGAAATCGCCGTGGAGGAGCTGGCCGCGGGCCGCCCGCTTCACGAGGTCAAGGGCGCGCATTTTCGCGGCAGCCTCCTCGAGCGCTTTGGCGAAGAGCCCGCTCCAACCCTGGTGGAGCCGGAGGGCAAGGCGCAGATCGCCCGTGTCAAGCGCCGCCGCGCGCCACAAGAGCGCGTCGCCGTTCTCGACCCGGAGGTTCCCCTGTCCGAGCGCATTTTCTTCACCGGAAAGCGCGATCTCGAACAGAGCCTGGACGCGATCCCTTTTCCCGCCCGCCATTTGCTGGCCAACGACGTTTACGTCTCCCCGGAAACCGGCAATCCGCTCACGGTCATTCATGGCAACCGTGGCTGCCCGGCCCACTGCGTTTTCTGTCCCGCCGGTGTGCTCTCCGATTTCACCGTGCGCCAGCGCTCACCGGAAAATATTGTCGAGGAACTCCGCGAATGCGTCGAAAAGCACGGCATCCGCGAATTCCTGTTCCACGGCGACACCTTTCCGATTAATAAGAAATGGCTACTCAAGCTCTGCCGCCTGATCCGCGAGGCGGATCTTGATATCCACTGGGGCTGTAACAGCCGTGTGGACACCATGGACGACGAGCGCGCCCAGGCGATGAAGGAGGCCGGCTGCTGGGTCGTCGCCTTCGGCATTGAAACCGGCGACGAGGGCATTCTGAAGGAAATGAAGAAGAATGCCACGCTTGAGCAAGCGCGGGAAGCCGTGGATTGTGTCAAGCGCAACGGCTTGCGTGTTCACACGTTCTTTGTCATCGGCCTTCCCTGGGAAACCGAGGAAACGCTCGAGAACACCTGGCGCTTCATCAATGACCTGGATCCCGATTTTTTCGACTTCAACATTGCCACGCCGCTGCCCGGAACCGAGCTGCACGAGATCGCCATCCGCGAGGGGCTGCTCCTGGAAGATTACGATCCCGCGCGAGCGGGCTACGCCAGCGGCGCCATGCGCACCTTCAGCGGCCTCGACAGCGCCTTCCTCCAGGATTGGCGCCGCCGCCGCCTCTTGCGCATGTACCTGCGGCCGCGCTACATTGCGCGCATGCTCGCCCGCGCCGGCAGCCCCCGCAACACCCTCCAATACGCCAAAGCGGGCACCCGCCGCCTGCGCCAGCTCCTTGCCGCGAAGTAGGGCACGGTATCCTTTCGGATTTCGATCCAATGAGGTTTCTCGGGCCGAAGCGCCATGGAAGCCTTGACGCTCCCCGCGCCCGGGAGGCGAGGCTTTTTCCGGACGCTGGCTCTCAGTTTTCCGTGAATCGAGAGCAAGATACTCTTGCCCTTGTTCCGCGTAAGAGCAGCATTCATATCCTCTACGGTGCGGTGTTTTTTCATCGCGCCGCCAAACCGCCCAAAGTGAAGAGCCTGCCTTGAAGGAAATGAACGATCACCCCATTGGAATACTCGGCCTGGGCATTGGCCTGCCGGAGAAGCGCCTGACCAACAAGGACTTCGAGAAACTCGTCGATACCACCGACGAGTGGATCACGTCCCGTACGGGCATCAAGGAGCGCCGCATCCTGGAAGAGGGCCGCGCTCCCACGGACATCGCCCTCATTGCGGCTCGCCAGGCCATCGAGGATTCCGGTGTCGATCCCGAAGAAATCGGCGCCATCATCTATGCGACCTATATCCCCGACCACCAGATGCCGCCCTCCTCGGCGCTGCTCCAGGCCAAGCTGGGGCTGCCCAGTTGCATGACCTTCGATCTCAACGGCGCCTGCACGGGTTTTGTCTATGGGCTCCAGGTTGCCCATTCGATGATTCGCGCGGGGCAGATGAAGAAGATTCTCGTTGTGGGCTGTGATTGTAATTCCCGCGTCGTTGATTATAGCGACCGTGCCACCTGTGTGCTCTTCGGTGATGGGGCGGGAGCCGCGATCGTGGGCGAAACTACCAATGGCAGCGGCATTTTGGGAACTCACGCGGGCGCCGATGGCAGCGGGGCCTATTTCATCTTTCAGAAAATCGGCGCGGGCGCCCACCCGATCACACCGGACAATATCATGGACCCCGACCGCTTCATGAAAATGAACGGCCGCGAGGTCTTCAAATTCGCCGTGCGCATTTTCAACGAAGCCGTCCTGAAGGCTCTCGAGGATGCCGGCTTGACCGTCGAGGATGTCGATCTTTTCGTTCCCCACCAGGCCAATGTGCGCATCATCAACGCGGCCATGGAACGATTCGGCTTCGAGCGCGAACGCGTGGTGATTAACATGGACATGTTTGGCAACACCTCCGCCGCGTCCATTCCCCTGGCGCTGAATACCGCGCGCGAGGACGGCCGGCTGACAAAGGGGAAGACCTGCGTTCTCGTGGCTTTCGGCGCCGGGCTGACCTATGCGGCGACGGTGCTCAAGTGGTAGGCGCCTGACTCGGCAATCCGAGGAGGATAAAAACGGCCGTTCGAGGGGTTCCCTCCCTGGACCCAGCGGAAGATCTTGTCGAGCGGCTTTACTTATGGCTGACACCAATTGCGAAGAAACCGGAGGAAAAACGATGGCAAGAATCGGATTTCTGTTTCCCGGCCAGGGCAGTCAAAGCGTCGGCATGGGAAAAGAAGCCGCCGAAAAGAACGCCCGGGCGGCGGAGTTGTTTGATAAAGCGGACCAGGTGCTTGGCTTCTCGTTGAAGGACCTTTGCTATCATGGACCGGAAGAAGACTTGAAGCAGACCCAGAACACCCAGCCGGCGCTCTATCTCTCCAGCGCTGCCACGCTCGAGGTGATCCGCGAGGCGGGCATCCAGCCCCACGCCGTGGCCGGGCATTCCCTCGGCGAATACACGGCGCTCTATTCCGCGGGTGTTTTGGATTTTGAAACGGGCCTTCGGCTGGTGCGCACGCGCGGCGAGGCCTTTGCCGAGGCCGGAACCCACAGGCCCGGCGCCATGGCCGCCGTCGTCGGCCTGGATTCGGACAAGGTGGTGGAGATTTGCCAGCAGGCCAGCAGCGAAAACGAAGTCGCCGTGCCCGCAAACTTTAACGAGCCGTCCCAGACCGTGATTTCCGGCGATCCCGCCGCCATCGACAAGGCCTGCGCCCTGGCCAAGGAAGCCGGTGCGCGCCGGGCCCTTCCCCTCCCCGTCAGCGGGGCTTTCCACTCGCCGCTGGTGGCCCCGGCGGCAGAGACCATGCGGGCAGCCCTCGACGGCGTGGAGTTTCAGAAGCCCGATTGCCTCTTCATCAACAATGTGGATGCGGAGCCGCAGAACGAACCGGCCAGGATCAAGGAATCCCTTGTCCGCCAGTTGACCAACAGCGTGCGCTGGACTGATACGATCCAGCTCATGGTCAAGGAAGGCGTGGACACTTTCCTGGAGATCGGCAGCGGAAAAGTCCTCGCCGGGCTCGTGCGCCGCATCGACAAGAACATTCCATGCTATACCACGGAAAACGGCGCGGCGATGGACAAGGCCATCGCGGAACTGGCGCAATAACGGGCAAAAGGGCCCATCGCCGACCCCATTTCATTTTCCCGCGTAAGGAGCGACAGCGACCATGGGTATGCTCGAAGGCAAAACAGTGATCGTAACGGGAGGCGGCCAGGGGATTGGCCGGGCCATCGCCATGCGCATGGCCCGCGAGGGCGCCTCCGTGGTGGTCAACTCGGTGCGCGAAGAAAGCTGCGGCGGGGTGGCCGGTGAGATTCAAAAAGAAGGCGGCAAGGCCATTGCCGTCGCGGGGGACGTCGGCAACCACGAAGCCGTCGACAAAGTCGTCTCCGCCGCGGCCGAGGAATTCGGCGGCGTTTCCATCCTGATCAACAACGCCGGCATCACGCGCGACAACCTGATCATGCGCATGAAGGAAGAAGACTGGGACGACGTCCACCGTGTGAACCTCAAAAGCGCCTTCCTCATGTCCAAGGCCGTCGTGCGCCCCATGATGAAGGAGCGCTGGGGCCGGATCATCAATATCACCAGCATCGTCGGACTTGTGGGCAACCCGGGCCAGGCGAATTACTGCGCCGCAAAGGCTGGCATGGTGGGCCTGACCAAGTCATTGGCCAAGGAACTCGCCTCGCGCAACATCCTGGTCAATGCCGTGGCCCCCGGTTTCATCGAGACGCGCATGACCGACGATCTGGGCGAGGAAATGAAGGGCAAACTGCTGAGCGAAATCCCTCTCGGCCGCATCGGCGTCGCCGAGGATGTCGCCGGGCCCGTGCTTTTCCTCTGCAGCGAAGACTCCAGCTACATGACCGGCACGGTCCTGGAAGCCACCGGTGGGCTGGGGATGTAAGGGCCTGCCCGTCCCATCGACAATTCATTGAACCACGATTGTTCCCCCGGGTTTCCCCTCCCGGGGGATTCTTTCTTTCCTGATACCAGTTGACCATCGCCAATCCGCTCCAATGAATGATCGCAAAGAGTTCTTTCAACTGCCAATTCGGGGGCTTTGACGATGACGTTTCGCGACGCTTTGCTGCTCTTCCTTTCGGTGGCCGCCGCTTTGCCCGCCGGGGCCAAAACCATCACGATCGATGGCGATCCGTCAGACTGGACCGGGACTCCACCTTCGCAAATCCATGCCACCGCCGTTGATGGTGACGAGTGGATCTATCTCGGCGAGGCGGGCGATGTCCGCGGCGATCCCTCGCCCGCGTCCCTCCCCAACTACGACATCACCGAGGTCCGCCTGACCCACGATGCCGAATGGTTGTATCTCCTGGTGCGCTTTGACGACATCATCACCACGGACGAGGTCAGCGTTTGTGTTGGTTTCGATTCCGACCAGTCCGCTTCCGACTCCAATGGACTGAACTTCCTCGGAGACGATTCGGGACTTGGCTTCAACGCCGGGGCCGAAGACCATCCCGAGTATATCGTTCAGTTTCACAACGCACAAAGCGGAACCACCTGGCCCGAGTTCTTTCACGACGCGGGAGCGGGCACGTGGTACACCACCATGAGCGGGCCGGACTTTGCCGATGCCGATTGCTTTCTCTCGGATACCAACGACGTGCTCGAGGCCAAGGCGCGCCTGAGCGCCATTGGCCTTTCCGACAGCTCGACCTTCGGGTTCAGCCTGGTCACCTTTGACAACGGGAGCACCGCCGATCCTTCCAGCGTGGACTTTAACAACAACACGGATACGACCGTGGACTATCCCGGCCACGATGGCCTGGATGGGATTGGCGGCGACGCGGGGGTTTCGGAAAATGCCTATGATCGCGTCTTTCCGCCTCTCTCGGGAACAGATCCCGGGCCCTACACCGGCGCCAACGTCGATCCCGTTTCCCTCCCCCTGGCTTCTTCTGTCTCGAACTGGGAGCTTCTCGACTGACAACAAAAAAGGCGGCGAGGACTCCCTCGCCGCCGCTGCCGTATATACCCTTCGCCTCTACCGGCTCAATCGCTGGTTTTCTCTGTCGATTTGATTTCCATGGAAGACGAGATCTGCATGGGGAGTTTCATCTGCTGGCCAGCTTGGTCCATGATCGCATTTCCGTTAAAGTCCTGATCAGTCTTTCCGCTTTTGATGAATCCCTTTTGCCGGTCGAAGAGAAACTCGCCCTCCTGGGTGCCGCTCAGTTTGAGATCCAATTCCATCGGCCCCACGGAGATGGGCTCGCCCTCGGGGTTCGGCGAGACGGAGGCCCGGTAATCGAGGGTCAAGCTCTCCGCGCCCGCTTCTTTCAAGGTGAGCGTTTTCTCCACCACCATGGGAAAGCCTCTCTTAATGCGCACCTCGTCGTTCCAGCTCTCTCCCTGAGACACGGGGCTGCTGGGAAAGACCGGCGTGGTTTGCTTCAGGTTGTTGGAAAAAGCCTGGTTGCTGAACTGGGATTTGAAGACGTCGCGCATTTGCTCTTTGACGGATTCCTCCACCGGCATGGCATCCAGCGCCGTCTCGATCAATTCGTCCATCCCTTCGACCTTTTCCACTGCGTATCGAGGCGTATATGTCACCGTGATGGAGTTCCCTTCCATGGTGGCGGGAATCAGCATTTCCGGCGTCGGCGATTCGGGCAGGTTGTCGGTATCGATGGTCTCCAGCTTGCCGGGCTCGCCCGATTCGATGACCACGCGGTCGAAGTGGAAGACCACATCCATGTTTCCCGCTTCGTCCACGCTGGTGACCGTCTGGGTGATTTCCATGGTCATGTTTTGGACTCTGCTGAGGCTTTGGCCCATCATCTCCTGGCGAATCTCCTGCTTCGTGGTAATGGTTGTATCGAACTGGTCGCCCTCTTCGAGGGCCAGCTTCAGCTCATAGTTTTCCTTCTGGGCCGTGGCGGGGCCGGCAAGCCCGGCAGCCAGGAGAATCGCCAGCGCCAGCGCCATACGGATCAGTTTCATAGGGATAAGGTCTCCTTTGAGATTGCCTGCTGAATCAGAGTAGCAACAGGAAGCAGGGGAATCAATCCCGCCGTGTCAGCGGCACGTGTTTCAACGGCTGGTCTTTTGGAACGAAGAGCCGCAGGGTGGTATTGCGCGTGCGGATTGGCTCGGGCTCGGCGGGCTGGTAATGCTGGTCGATGGCGCGTGCAACGGCGGGCACGCGCCCAGTTTGCGCCATGTCGAGGAGCACGACCTTGACTTCCCGGCGCTCCAGCATGCCCGCCAGCTCCTGCATTTTCTCCACGCCGTCCTTCGTTGGGATGCCGTAGTTTTTCAGGTCGAAAGTCTCATTCATGTATTTGATCTGCCAGATATAGTTTTCCGCCAGCTCCGCCGCCACATTGGTCTCAGTCATGAATGCATAGAACGGCGGGGCGAGGATCGTGTCGCCGGGCTCAGCATAGGTCTCGATGAATCCCTTCAACTCGAGGGCGCGATTCTCCGGCAGTTCCGCCTGCACTTGGTTCAGGGTCAGGCGGATATTTCCCACGATCGGCACGTAGATCACTCCGAGGATCAGCACGGGAAACAAGACACGCAGAAAAACCCTGGTATCCCGGATGGACAGCGTTTTCCACGCGGCGGGATCAGAGGGAAGGGATTTCCGGAAAAGCGCCACCAGCGCCGTCGCGGCGAAGCACGCCACCAGGGGCTCGCCCAGGACGAAGATATAATTCACCGTGCCGCCTTTCGCCGTGAAGCAGATGGAAAGCAGCCCGGCGATGAAGCTCCATGCGAGGAACTCCGTGCGATGCCAGTCATCCCGCGCCTCCGTGTCGTCCGCGGATTGCAGGCGCGGGGCGGGGACGACGTGATAGAGCACGCCCGCCAGCGCGGCGAGGATCATCCCGGCTTCCAGGCGCAGCACTTCCACGCTTTGCGAGCGGATTTTGCCCCAGGCGTATTCCCAGAAATTGGAAGGCCCGCTCGGTGACGAGGCGAGGATGTCCGTCCTCGGGAACGTCCCGACCTGGTTGAGCAGGACGTTGCTGACAAAGAAGCCATCGGTCCACGCATTGGCCGCGAGGGCGCCGGCTGCATAGACCCCGGCTCCCGTGCCCAGATACCAAGGCAACAGTTGCCATCGGCGGCAGGCGAGAAAGAGCCCGTTGGCCAGCAGGTAAGGGAAGGCCGTCATGTTGACATGGCAGGCCAGGGCGCTGAATACCCCGGCGATGGCGGCCTGGCGTTTGTCCCAACTGATGAGAAAAAAAAGCGCGGCCACGAGGAAGACGACTTCCAGGTTTTCGCTCTGATAGCTCAGCGACCACCAGAACCCGATGGGAAGGCTCAGATAAATCGCCGCGCTCGCCACGGCGCGGAAGGCGCATCCGAAAGAACGCCACGCCAGCAGCATCACCACGAGTGATGCCGCCATGCGCACAAGCAGATTATAGACGCGCACGCCAGAGAGCGCGCTGTCCATGGCCGCGGCGCCGATGGACTCGGCCGCCACGCCGCCCAGCGTGTGGAGCGGCGGCTGGGGAGCGAGGATATCCTTGTAAAGGGTCAGGCCCTCGCGCACCCGCCGGGCGATATATAAATAGTTTCCATCGCCAAAATCCCAGTAGGTCCACCCCCAAGTCGGAATGACCAGCAGGGCAAGCAGCAGCCACATTGCACCCAGAAGGACAAAGGGGACCCATCGGCGGTGGGGGATCGTGGAGGAGCTCATTGCGCGCGGGGGATCAGCCTTTGCCGGCCGACTGGTCCCATTCCTCCAGGGCCGCGCGATGGCGCTGGCCATTCTTGACATAGCGCTCGGTGAAGGTGCGCACGGGTTCCAGGTCCTTTTCCGTCAGCTCGCGAACGGCTTTCGCCGGCGATCCAAGGATCATCGTGCGGGGATCGAAGGCCTTGCCCTCGGTCACGAGGGCTTTCGCGCCGATGATGCACTCCTCGCCGATCACCGAACGGTTCAGCACGCAGGCTCCCATGCCCACCAGGGTGCCGCTCTTGATCTCGCATCCATGGACGATAGCCATGTGTCCCACGGTGACATAATCGTGGATGAGACACGGCTCATTCTTGCCCGTATGGAGAACCGAGTTATCCTGGACATTGCTGTGGTGGCCGATGCGGATCGGATCCAGGTCGCCTCGCAGGACGCAGCCATACCAGACCGTGGAGTATTCGCCGATTTCCACGTCGCCGAGCACCAACGCGGTCGGAGCAATAAACGCCGTGGGATGGATTTTGGGATAATGGCCTTCAAAAGGGATAACAGGCATGTCGATTTTCCGTGCTCCCGGCAAAGAAATTGCCTCACCCTGGTTTCCAATGAGTCGAGGCAGGCTGGCCGGTGCCGCTCTTCATGGCGCAAAATTCCGCGAGCCGCCAAGTGAAATCCCTTCGGCAAGATATTAAGGACCCACCGTTCGTGTTATTCCGCTCCTCAGGTTTCAGACTCGGGAAATTCCTCGGGATTCCCGTTTACCTTCACCCCTCCTGGTTCTTGATCCTGTTTCTGTTCACCGCGATGCTGGCGAACGGAATCATCGCGCAGACAGGCGCCGCATCGGCTGTCGCCTATCCAACCGGGGCGATCACGGCCCTGCTTGTCTTTGCCACGCTGCTCGCCCATGAATATGGCCACGCGCTCGCCGCGCGCCACTATGGCATTGGAACCGAGCGTATCACGCTCTTTATCATCGGTGGAGTGGCCCAGATCCGCGAGGAACCCCGCCGGCCCATCGAGGAATTCATCATCGCCATTGCTGGCCCGGCGGTTTCTTTTCTCTGTGTGTTCCTGTTCGGGATACCGGGCATCTTGCTCCAGATGGCCGGTGCCCCCCCGGTCTTTTTCTTCGCCCTGGAGGCCGTAGCCGGCCTGAATCTTTTCTTTGCAATCTTCAACCTGATTCCTGGTTTTCCCATGGATGGCGGGCGCGTGCTGCGCGCGAGCGTCTGGGGCTGGACCGGGAATTATCTGCGCTCCACCTGGATCGCCTCGCTCGGCGGCCAAGCATTCAGCTTTGTCCTCATTGGCTGGGGGGGTGTCAATATCCTCACCGGCAACTTTGCCGGCTTCATGCCCATTATCCTGGGGCTCTTTCTCAACCAGTTGGCCCGCACCTCTTACAGCCAGGCCCAGATGAAGAGCGCCTTTGACGCGGTGCGGGTGCGCGATCTGATGCGGCCGATCCAGGCCGTCGTGCCCGCGGAAATGCCTATTCGCCGCGTTGTCGAGGATTATATTTACAAAGTCCACGCCGATCGATTCCCCGTCGTCAGCGGCCAGTCCCTCCTTGGCTACATCAGCGCGGACGAGATTTCCCGCCTCCCGCGCGATCAGTGGGACCTTGTCCCCGCCGAGCGCCTGGCCCGCCCCTATGGCATATCGGAAATGCTCTCGCCGAACCAGAGCGCCCTCGCGGCTTTCCAGAAAGTCAACGCCCTGGGCCGCCCGAACCTGCCGGTTTTCAACGGCAAACAGCTCATTGGATACCTCTTTTTCCAGGACGTGGCGAATTACATGCAGCGGTTTGCTGGCCGGCGGCCTTCCTGGTGACGGAAAAAAGGGTCGCCAAGCGGTGGTGAAACCCGTTTCCATCGTGAAACAGCACATCAGCAAAATGCGTTTCGGCGGCTCGCCAGCTCAGTAAATCCCCTGAGTTTTTTCCGCTTGAGCCCTTCAGGCCAGCCATTACCCATTGCATAAGACAAGACAGCGGTGATGATCGAAACGCGAGACTTTGCGAGGTGTTGACTGCTGGAAGCAGAGCGAACCATGTTACCTTCTCAACAAAGTCTGGCGTCTTTATCCCGTATGACCCCCCACTCCCGGATTCCTGAATTGCCGAAACGCTTTCCTCTTCCAAAACTTTGTTTGGGACTGGCGATGTTGCTGAGCCTGGCCGGTTCCGCTTTGGGTCAGGAGAAGCTCACCCCCGAGTTTCATCAGAAAGTCAATCTCAGCTCTCCGAATCCCCTCCTCGCCGTTGATCTGGTCCATACCCGCTCTCCGGAGCTGATTCTCAGCGACGTCGAGAGCAAGCTGCGCGTTTACAACTCCGAAGACGGAGAAGAGATTCGCTCGATCTCTCTGGAGGGCGGTTGGTTGACCGCGCCCGTGGTTGGTGATTTCGCCGGCCAGGACCGGCTGGATATAGCCTTGGGCACGGGGAATGGCCATGTGGTGATCCTCGATGGGCGGACCCTCGAAAAGAAGGCGGAGGCAAAGATTGGCGGTGCTTTCAACGTCCAGCCAACCGTCTTTACCATGGAAAATGCCGAAGGCGGACCCCGCGACCGCGTGATCATTGTCGACCAGGACGGGAAGGTTTACGCGGTCGATTACAGGGCGCCGGGCGAGCTGGAAGTCGCCTGGGAATACTCCAGCGGCACCAAGATTCACTCGCCCATGGTCGTCGGAAGAGTCCGTTTCACGGACCAGCAGGACATCGTCGCGACCTCCAATGAAGGACACGTTTTTCTCATCGATCCCGTGAGAGGCTCCCAGGGCTCGGCGGGAGTCACGCGGATTCTGATCCAGCAAACGACCCCCATTCCCGTGTCTCCGCTGGTTTACGACCTGGCGGGAGATTCCCGGGACGAAGTTGTGATCACCATGAAAGGCGGCGAGGTACGCTGTTTCGCTTACCGGGCCGGCCTCGTCCCTCCCATGGAGACGCTCTGGCGCCGGGCGCTTCCTACGGGGCCTGTCTCCCCTCCCGTGCTTCTTGCCAAGGATGGCGAGCCTGGCTCGGAAGTCATTCTCCAGCTTTCCGAAGCCTCGATCCAGGTGCTCGACGCCAGGAGCGGCGAAATCGTGCGCCAGGATTTGAGCAATTTCAGCGGCATCAGCACTCAGGCCGCCCTCATCCCCCAGATCGGGCGCTATCCCGAGGCGGTCTTCGGCCTGAAAAAAACGCTCCAGGTCACCAGGAATATGACCGAGTGGATCGAGAACGACGCCTCGCTGGAAAGCAAAGAGGGAAGTCTCAGCCACGAGTTGAGCCATGCGGTCGCCGCCGTCATGCCCGGGGGACAAGGCGAGCCCATCGTGCTTTTCGGCCTCAGCCCCCAGGAAGGCGGCCATCTCTACAGCTTTCAATCCGGCCTGACCGCAACATGGCCGACGTTGTCCCCATGGATGACCCAGGGCGGCACTCCCTATCATCGTCCCTATCTTGATCGCCAGTGGGCCTCTCACGAAAGCCGGGTCCGCGATGCCCTCCAGCGCCGTGCCCAGGGATGGAACGAAGACCTGCAATCGGCCATGGAGATTTCCGACTGGTCCGCTGCCACGGAAGCCGCCGTCAATCTTGTTACTTATGATCCGTATAATCCGGATTACCGGTCCCTTCGCTGGGAAATCTGGTACAAGAAACACTTCCTCAAGATCATGGTTGTGTTGATTTCCGCGATCATTATCGGAGGCTTCAGCATCTACAAAATCGTCCAGGCGGTGAACTCTCGCGGGATCCGGAAACGGGCGGAGGCAGCGTTCGAACGCGGCGAATACGACGAAGCCCGGCGTTACTACGCGCGGCTGTTGGCAAAACGCCCGCGCAATTCCCGGGTGGCCTATGCTCTCGCGCGGGTTCTGATCGCCCAGCACGATTTCTCCGAGGAGACCCTGGAGGTTTACCGGAAAGCCTACGCCGCCCACCCCGAAGACGCCGAGGTTCTCGCTGCTTTTGCCCGCGCGCTCCTTCTTGAACCAAAAACCGACGAGGAAGCGGAGCAAATCTACGAGCGCGCGATGCCCTCGTTCCCCGAGCCGGCTCTCCTGGAATACGGAATCGGGCGCTGCCTCATGGCCGGGGGCAATTACGAGGAAGCGGGCAAGCGCCTGCGTTCGGCGTTGCGCGGTGGTGTGGCCACCGAGCCTCTCTATGGCGCCCTGTGCGACGTCTATCTGCAAACCGGCAACGTTACGGCGAAGGCGCTCCCCGTCTTCCAGCAGCAATTCGCCAGCCGCCGCAATGAACCGGAATTCCTGAAGGCTTATCTCTCCGCCTGTATAGACGCCAAGAAGATGGACCAGCCGGTGGAGTCTCTCTGCCAGGCCGTGCTGGAACACGTTCCCGGCCACATCCCGGCTTATCTTCATCTCGCGCGGATTCAAATGCAGAAGAAGCAAATGGGCGCCGCCATCGACGAAATCCGCAGCGCCCTGGAAATCGAGCCAGACAACGGTGAAGCGATGCTTCTTCTGGCCCAGTGCTTCAAGGCCCAGAACCGCCGCGACGACGAGGCTCTCCAGACCTATCTGCGTGCGCTGGGCTTCGAGCCCGGGAACGCCGAGTTCCTCCGCAACGTGGCCAGCATTTATTTCGAGCGGGGCCAGTTCGACCAGGACGCGGTGCAGATTTATCGCGCGTCATATCAATATAATCCCAACGACGCCACCACACTCAAGGCACTCGCCCGCACCGCCGAGCTGGCCCAGGATCACGCCCTGGCCATCGAGGCCCTGGAGACTCTTTCCCGCCTGGGCCAGATGACACCGGAATATACGATTCAACTCGCCGATGCTTATGTGAAGAAGGGCGTGTCGGAAGCAAAGACGGAAAAAGTCTTTCAAGAAGCGCTGCGCCAGCGGCCCGAAAAGGCCGAATATACGGGGGCTCTGGCCAGCGTGCTCATGCGCCAGGACCGCACCACGGCGGAATCCATCCCCGTCTACGAAAAGCATCTCGCAAATCAGCCGAAGGATCTCGAGGTGGGCCGCCAGCTTGCCAAAACGTATATCGCGGCGGACCGCTACGAGCAGGCCCTGAAGACGGCCCAGCGATTCCTCCAGCAGGATCCGGAAGACGAGGAACTCCAACGGCTCAACGCCCTTGCGAGCCTTTACGACAACAAGATCGACGAAGCCGTGCAGGAATACCGCCGGATCCTTGAGCGCAACGCGGATGACAAGGAAGCGCTGGTCAACCTCGCGCTCGCTTACGGCCAGAAGCTCCGCACCGACGAAGAGGCGACCGAGCTATACGAGCGGGCGCTGGCCATGGAACCGGACAACGATATGCTTCACTTGGCAATGGCGCGCGTCCATGGCAGCCAGAACGACGGCCAAAAGGCGGTTTCCAGCTATCGCCAGGCCCTGAAATGCCAGGAGAATAATGAGCAGAAAGTCATCGCCCACCTGCTCAACCTGCTGTCGGAGATTCCTGCCCTTTTGCGAATTCGCTGGTTCCTGGTCGAATTGCTTGTCTCCTACGGCCACTTCCGCGAAGCCCTGGAACAAATCGACTTCATCGCTCAGAAACATCCCGGGCAAGGTGACAATACACTTCGCGCGCTGGAAACCATCCTTAAGAAAGACCCCAAAAATGTCACGGCGCTGGCCCAGCGCGGGGCAATGCTCCTGGCCGCCGGGCGGACCGAGGAAGCCGTCCGGGCCCTGGAAAAAGCCCAGAAGCTCCAGCCCGCCGCACCCGACGTGCAGGAAAAACTCATTCAGGCCTACCGCGAGCTTCTCGAAAAGAAGGACTCTCCGGAGTTTCGCTTCAAGCTTGGCAAAATCTATTACAGCCAGCAGGAATACGACGAAGCCATCGGCTGCTTTCAGAAAACGGCCCAGGATTACCGCTGGGAGGCCGAGTCCACCAAGATGCTCGGCAAGTGCTTTACCGGCAAAGGGATGCTCGACCTGGCACTGCAGGAGTTTAAGAAACTCGTTGTTGACGATGAGACGAAGGAACTCCTCTACGACCTGGCCCAGCGTTACGAAACGAAGAAAGACCTGGTTGGCGCCAAGACCGTTTATCGCCAGCTCTTCGCCGCGGACATCGGCTACAAAGATGTCAAGACGCGCTTTGAAATGCTCTCCGGCTCGACCTCCGATCCAATGGCCTTCGAGAAAACGGCCATTGTCCAGCAAATGTCGGAAGAGGCCGCCCGGCGCTACGAACTGCTCGATGAACTGGGGCGCGGCGCCATGGGGATTGTCTATCGCGCCCGGGACAAGGAACTCGAGGAGATCGTAGCCCTCAAGATTCTTCCCGACAACATGTCGAACAATCCGGAGGCCGTGCGCCGTTTCAAGGTTGAGGCGCGCAACGCCCGCAAACTCTCGCACCCGAATATTGTTCGCATCCACGACATCGGCGAGGAAATGGGCCGCAAGTATATCTCCATGGAATATGTCGACGGCACGGACTTGAAGAGAAAGATCAAGTCCAATCCGGAGGTGCGCCTGCCTCATGACCAGATCGTGCGCTATGCCATGGAGACGGCGGACGCCCTCGGCTATGCCCACCGGCTTCAGATCGTCCACCGCGACATCAAGCCGGCCAATATCATGCTCAACAGCAACGACGAAGTGAAGGTGACCGATTTCGGCATCGCCAAGATGATGGACTCCACCGGCGAGGGAACGATGATCGGCGCTGTGATCGGCACGCCGCTCTACATGTCACCGGAACAGGTCCAGGGCCATCCAGTCGACAACCGGGCCGATATATACAGCCTCGGCATCCTGCTTTACGAACTTTTCAATGGCCGGCCGCCCTTTACCGAGGGTGACCTTGCTTATCAGCATCTCCACAAAGATCCCGAGCCGATCCATGGCATTCCCGAAAAGCTCTGGGAGATTGTCAGCAAGTGCCTCGAAAAGAAGAAGGAAGATCGCTGGGAAAAAGCGGAAGACATCTACAACGCGTTCCGCGAATATCAGCAGTCCGCCACCGGCAGTAAAGCCTGATTGGCCGTGAATCTTTCTCCTCGAGACACAGAAAAGCGGCAGAGCACAAGGCCCGCCGCTTTTCCTTCGGTTCGACGAGATGCGGTTTGTATAGCCGCTTAATTCTCCATTTCGCTCTTCTTCGCTTCCATCTCTTTCTGTGATTCTTTCTTTGCCTTGCCGGCTTTCGTGTTCAGCTTGCGAAGGTCCTTCGCCAATGCCTCGCGTTTCTCCTTCGCCACGCCGAGCCGCGACATGTTGCGGTCAAGCTGCCGGAGCTTCCGCTCCAGCAACTCCTCTTCGATGTCTTCCTCTTTCATCAGGAAATGCAGGTCCTTCGCCGTTGCCTCCACCCGGTTTTCCAGGCGTTTGAGCTCGGCCGACAGCTTTTGATTTTCGTCTTCCTCGCTGCTCCGGATGCTCTCGATGACGCTTCGGCCGCGCTCCTCAAGGTCCTTTGTGTTCGTGACCTCGAGCTGCTCCTTCAGCCCATTCACTTCTTCCATCGGTGATTTCATGGCCAGGGCCAGGTCACCGGCGGTTTTCTCCGCCAGATCTTCGCGGCCTTGCCACTTCCCTGGCGAGATCTTCTCCAGCATCTTCGCCAGGTGCTCGCGGCGTTCCCCGGAAAGCTTCATCTCGCCCGTTTCCTTTTTCTCAAAGGCGTCCTTGCGCTTGGCCAGCATCCCGAGGTGTTTCACCAGGTTTTCGCGCTCGGCGCGCTCGTCCGCTTCTTTTTCCGAGTGCTCGGCGGTCTCGCGCATGTTTTCTTTCGCCTTTTCCAGCTCCTTCATGGGATTGAACGCCTCGGACGGCGCGGCCAGGGCAACCAGGCCTGCCGCCAGAACACCGATCACGGCCCATCGAGTCAGCTTCCTCATGTGACGTTCTCCATCGTGGGGGAGTCGTTTTTGCTGGGAATCAGACGGCATTTGGAGTCTTCTCTCACTCGTTCGGCAAGAAAAAACGTGGGGATGCGCCGGCTTTTCGCTCCACTCTGGATGTCCCGGCGTGATTATCGCACCGGTTTGGTGCCGGACAGATTCTCGAAAGGAGAAATCAACTATGACAGATGAAGGCCATCGCCGTCAAAAGACTGAATACACCGCAGACGATATTCAACGCGCCGTTTTCCGTTTTCTGGGAGATCTGGGGCGCGAAGTGAGCCGATCGGGCATCGACATCTGGCCCACCAAGAGCGAGGAGGCCGCACCGCGCTCGGAAGTTTTCGAAGACGAGGAAAACGTTCATGTTCTCGTGGATTTACCAGGCGTCGAAGAAGAGGACATCGATATCAGCCTGACTTCGGACTATCTCACCGTCAAAGGCGAGCGCAAGCCGCCGAAGGACCATGAAGAGAAAAAGGCTTACCGGCGCGAGTTCGGCTATGGGGAGTTCCGCACCCGGATCAAGCTGCCCTGCGCCATCGAGGCCGATAAAGCCGACGCCGAGTTGAAGAGCGGTGTTCTGCGGGTCAAGCTGCCCAAGAAGGAAAAAGATAAAGCAGTCAAAGTGAACGTGAAAAAGCGCAGCAAGTAAGCGCATCGTGTTGGGCGGGGGCGTGATTTGCGCCCCCGTTTTTCCGTTTTCCCCCTGAACTTTCCTCTCGATCATCGCGATTTTTCGCTTTTCCCCAATCCCGCTTGATCCGCGGCAAAACCCCGGTCCATAAGCTTTGTCTTGGAGATGGATGATCCGCGGCGGGCTTTTTTGCCTGCCATTTCCCGTCCCGCCTTTCCGCGGTACCCGGCGGTTCCCGGCGGCCGCAATCCTATGCCCAAGGAGCCTCGTCCTTCGATGAGTGAGAAAAAATCGAGCGCTTTCGCTCGAAAGGATCTGCTTGGGATCGAGGAACTCTCTCCCGGCGAAATCACCGAGATTCTCGATAATGCTGTTGGATTTAAAGAAGTCGTCACCCGTGCGATCAAAACCGTTCCCACCCTTCGTGGCAAAACGGTCGTGAATCTTTTCTACGAGAACTCCACCCGCACACGAACCTCTTTCGAGCTGGCGGCGCGCCGCCTCTCCGCCGACGTGATTAATTTCGATGTCGCCACGAGTAGCGTTGCCAAGGGCGAAACGCTCCAGGACACGGCGGAAACGATCGAGGCCCTCGGCGCCGACTATATCGTCATGCGCCATGGAAGCAGCGGCGCCACCGAGTTCGTGAGCAGCTCGGTTCGCGCTTCCGTCGTCAATGGGGGCGACGGCAGCCACGAGCATCCCACCCAGGCCCTCCTCGATGCCTTCACCATTCGCGAGCGGCTCAACCGCCTCAAGGGGCTCAAAATCGCCCTTGTTGGCGACATCCTTCACAGCCGCGTCGCCCGGTCGAATATTTACCTGCTGACCAAGCTGGGGGCGGATGTGACCCTCGTCGGGCCGCCGACGCTGGTGCCCGATGATTTCGAATCGTTGGGAGTGCGCATCGTTCACACGCTGCGAGAAGGCATTCGCGACGCCGATGTGATCTATCTGCTGCGGATCCAGCTCGAACGCATGGCGGGCAATCTGTTTCCCTCACTGGCGGAATACCGGCTTCTCTATGGCCTCAGCAGCGAGCGGCTCGGCTATGCCAAGCCCGACGCGGTGGTCATGCACCCGGGGCCCGTCAACCGCGGCGTGGAGATTTCCGCCGACGTGCTGAAATTGCCGCGCACGCTCATCACTACCCAGGTCACCAACGGCGTTGCCGTTCGGATGGCCGTCTTTTATCTCCTTCAGGGGGCGCGAGAGCATGGCAAAGCTGGTCATCGTTGATGGAACGGTTGTCGATCCTTCCCAGGGCCTTCACGGCAAAATGGATGTCCTCGTGGAGGATGGCCGCGTGGTTGATATTCAGAAGTCCATTCCCGTCCGCCTGGCCGAACAGGTGATCAACGCCGCGGGCCTGGTGGTGGCTCCCGGATTTATCGATTTGCATACTCATCTGCGCGAGCCGGGGGGCGAGGGCGCGGAAACCATTGAGACGGGTTCCATGGCCGCCGCCAGGGGCGGGTTCACGACGATCTTCTGTATGCCCAATACCGACCCGGTCAACGATTCCGTCACCGGCATCCAATACGTTTTGTCCCGCTCCGCCGCCGTGGGGCGCGTGCGGGTCATTCCCATCGCGGCTGTAACCGTGGGACAGAAGGGCGAGAGCCTGACGAACTTCGGCAAGCTCCAGAGCGTTGGCGCCGGGGCTTTCAGCGACGACGGACGCCCCATCATGAACGCGGAAACCATGCGCCGGGCCCTGGAATATACACGCATGCTCAATGTGCCGATCTTCGAGCATTGCGAAGACTTGAATCTTTCCGGCAACGGTGTGATGAACGAGGGAAGGACGTCTCTGCGCCTCGGACTCAAGGGGATCCCCCGCGTTTCCGAATCTGTCATGGTTGCCCGCAACGTGTCCCTGGCCCAGGCCACCGGGGGCCATATTCACATCTGCCACGTTTCAACGCGGGAAAGCGTGGAAGCCATTCGTGAAGCCAAGCGCAACGGCGTTCGTGTCACCGCGGAAGTCACACCTCATCACCTGACCATGACCGAAAAGGACGTGGCCCATTTCGACACCCACGCGAAGATGAAACCCCCGCTTTGCGAGGAGGATGACCGCCGGGAGCTTGTCGCCGCCCTGGAAGATGGCACCATCGACTGCATTGCCACGGATCATGCGCCCCATTCGGCCAATGCGAAGAAGAACGTCTTCGACCAGGCGCCCTTCGGCATCATCGGGATGGAGACGGCCTTCCCATTGCTTTATACAGAGTTCGTGGCACCGGGGCGCTGGACACTCGAGTTCCTCGTCGAGAAACTGACCACTGCCCCGGCCGCGGTGATGAATGAAAACTGGGGAACCTTTGCGATGCAGTCCGCCGCGGACCTGGTGCTGCTGCAAGTGGATGCTCCCTCTGTTTTCGAGCAGGAACACCTGGCGTCCAAGAGCGTTAATTGCCCCTGGATCGGCCGGGAAATGCAGGCCCGTGTTGCCGGGACGCTGGTGGCCGGGAAGCCTGTCTATACATCCCCGGATGTCTTTCCCAAAGGCATCTTCGGCCAGAAACCGAAGTCCCCGGACCCCTCCGCCGGAGGCAAAGCGAAAACGTCCAAATCAACAGCCCGCAAGACGCGCAAGAAGTAGCAGCCTCAAGCAAGAGATTCGATTTCAGGCAGGGTTCCATGCATTCGAGCAAAGCGACGGAAAAGTTAAGAAACGCCCAGGAAAAGACGAACAGCCTCCTCTCCATCGGACTCGAACCTTCCCTCGACTACTTGCCGGCGGGTTTTTCGAAAAACCTCGAGGGGGCTGAATGTTTCCTTCAGGCGCTCATTGAGGCGACGTCGGATCTCGCCTGTGCCTACAAGGTCAACCTCGCCTTTTTCGAGGCGCACGGCTGGGAAGGCGTGGAGCTGCTTTATACGATCCGCGAAAGCATTCCCGACGAAGCCTTGTTGATCGCCGACGCCAAGCGCAGCGATATCGGCTCCTCGGCGGAGCAATACGCGGCTTCCCTTTACGATCAGTTTGAGGCCGATGCCGCTACGGTGAATCCCCTTCTGGGGCGCGAATCCGTCGAGCCATTCCTCCGATACAAAGACAAGCTGACCTTTCTGCTTGTTCTGACGTCGAATCCCGGCGCAGCGGATTTTCTTCTCCCCAACGACCTGTATCTCCGAATCGCGGAGAAGGCGCTCTCATGGAATTCCATGCGCAATGTCGGCTTTGTGGCGGGCGCAACCCGCCCCGGCCCGCTGGCCGAGTTGCGCGCCCAGGCGCCGGATGTCCCCTTCCTGGTTCCCGGCGCCGGAGCCCAGGAAGGGGACATCC
>CAYFUR010000021.1:0-42987 GCA_964346275.1 uncultured Candidatus Sumerlaeota bacterium | reverse complement strand
CGACACCACGAACAGCCGTTACGCCACCAAAATGCTCAACGATATGCTGTGAGGCGGCTGGATCGGCCCGCTTAAATCTCCAAACTCTGGCTGACGAGGACCCTCAGCGGCTTTTCTTCCGCACGGACTGTTGCCGCGTCCATGGCGGCTGGCAGAAACCATGTGCCGCCCGTCTCCAGGCCCGTTTCCCAGCCGGGACCGTGGATAACTCCGGAGCCCCCGACCACATTGAGCGCGGCGCCGTGGGAGGCGTCCAGTCCCTCCGGCGCCGCTTCCTGGCCCGGGGCGATTTCCACCAGCCGCACTTCGAAAAACTCGTTCCGCAGCAACCGCCGCTCTTCCACGCTTTTTTCCGCAGTCAATGCGCCCGGCTCGCCCAGCCGCTGAAAATCGGGGAGTTCTTGAGGATTGAAGGTGGTCACCTCCATGGATTGGTCGATGTGCAATTCGCGCCGGGGCTCGCGGTCCCAGTCGTAAAGGCGAAAGGTCGTGTTCGAGGACTGCTGGATTTCACAAATCATGGTGCCGGCCAGCATGGCGTGGACGGTTCCGGGCGGGACGGGAATAAAATCCCCCGGCTGGATGGGCCGGAAGTCGAGCAACTCGGTCAGCGTCCCTTCCTCCAACGCCCTGCGTGCCCTCTCCTCCGTGACGCCCGGCCGGTAGCCATGGATGAGCCGCGTTCCCGGCTGGCAGGCCATCACATACCAGCATTCGCTCTTCCCCCGATCGGGATGGTTCTTCCGGCGGCACCAGGCATCATCCGGATGCACCTGCACGCTCAGATCACCGGTGGCGTCGATGTATTTGATCAAAAGCGGAAACTTTTCCGGTGCCTGGGCCCGGCCAATCATCTCACCGGGGTATCGCCGGAGCAAAACGCCCAGCGGTGTTCCCGCCGCCTCGCTGTTGCCTGCCAGGCGCGAACGGCCGTCGGGGTGGTCGGACAGCTCCCAGCTCTCGCCGATCGGGCCCTGGTCCCGGGGGACAGGCTTTCCGAGCACCTGGGCGAGGGCCTCGCCGCCCCAGGGGCGCGGCGAGAAGTAGGGCTCGAGGGGGAGGGGCTGGCGGAAGAAGGATGTCTCGACGGCCATGGGGAGGAACTCCTGGCGTGATCAAAGCGGGATGGCTCCCGGGCCGTTGCTAGGCGGAAAGGACCGACCAGGCAAGGAAGAAGGCGCCCCTTCGCGGAAAGAATTTTCCCTTGGGGAGAGGAGGTTGAGTCTGGCTTTTGCGTTCCATCTGTTTCCGCGGCGAACCTGGCTCATGTGGAATAGGACTTCAGATTGTGAAAAAAATCACAGAGTGAAACCTTTTTCTCTTCCATTCTAGCACTTGGTTGGATAGGTATCTCCGGCGCTGAGGATGCCGCAGCCACTTGCGGGAAAAATTCTTGTGCCGGTCATCCTCCGGACACTACATCGACGCCAAGTTGTGAAGAAGTGGTCTTAGGTCCTCGGCCATCGCCGCGCGGACGGCGCACCCAAAAAGAGCCCAGGGCGTCAAATCGAGGTATCGTCTAGATGTTGAGATATTGGAGAGTTTTCGTCTTCCTGGTGGTCGTGCTGGTGATCGGTTCGATCCAGCTCTATGGCGTTTTTTCCAACGAAGGCTACGCCCCCGAGCAGCCGATTAATTTCAGCCATGTGATCCACGCCGGAGCGCTCCAGATGGAATGCCTTTATTGCCATTCCAGTGCCGAGAAGGGGGCTCATGCCGGAATTCCGTCGGTGGAACTCTGCATGGGCTGCCATTCGATCGTTCAGACCCAGAGCCCCGAAATTCAGAAACTGACGGAATATTATAATAACGGCGAGCCCGTTCCCTGGGTGCGCATCCATCGCCTTCCCGATCACGCCTATTTCAATCACAAGTGGCATGTTGAAGCGGGTGTTGCCTGCCAGGAATGCCATGGCCCGATCCAGAGCATGCCGAAGGTCGGCCAGTGGCGGAAGCTCGAAATGGCTGCCTGCATGGAATGCCACCGGAACGAGGATTACGCCGACCAGGTCCACCACTCGCCCACTTATCACGAGGGCGGGTTGGACGTCGAAAAAGCCCCCGCCGAGGGCGAAGCTCTTTACGAGGCTGCGGGCGCCGGCCCCCAGGATCCCTCGTTCCTCAGCGCTTCGGATTATATCCGCAAGTATCACGGAAACATGAGCCCGGATGAAAAGCGCGCGATGCTGGTCCGCCTGACCGAATATCGCGAGGACCCCTACAACCACGGGCGCGTGGTGCAGCTCCGCGGACAGAATGCCTCCGTGGAATGCAGCACCTGCCATTACTGATGAGAGAAAGAGACGCGACTGGCATGAGCGAGGACGCGATGAGCGCAGAACAGCAGAAACAGCCCGCCCGGCCCGAATACTGGTCGACCCTTTCGGAATACCACCGCGACGAGGAGTATCTCGAACGCGCGGGCGAGGAATTCCATCCGGGGGCCAAGCCCGAGCGTTACTATGAGGCGGGGGAGGACTCCGAGCCGCTCGTCTCGCCCATGAAGCGCCGCACCTTCCTCAAGCTCGGCGGCTTTGCCACACTGGCTGCGATGATCCAGGGGTGCGAGCGCCCCGTGCAGAAGGTTCTTCCCTATGTCAGCAAGCCGGAGGAAGTGGCCTACGGCGTTTCTAATTACTATGCGTCCACGCTCTCCGAGGGCATGGAAGGCCTGGGCCTCCTGATCAATACGCGCGAAGGCCGGCCCATTAAGCTGGAAGGCAACCCGGACCATCCGATTAACAGCGGAACGCTGGACGCCCGGGCCCAGGCGGCTCTGCTGGATCTCTACAACCCCGACCGGTTGCGCTTTCCCATGCGCATCAATCGGCGCTTTGAAGGGGAAGTGGGGGATGGCCTGAAGCGGGGCGATCATCCGCCGGTGGAAGTTCTCGACGGCGAGATCGGCGAGGCGATCGCCAATGCCCGGGGCAAGGTGGTGCTCCTGACCCCGACGGTTCATGGCCCGGCCAATGAGCGCCTGATCGAGGATTTCGAGGCCCAGGGCGAGAACTTCGTCCATGTGGCTTACGACTCACTCGTCACGGGTTTCGAGCGCGAGGCCAACCGCGTGGCCTTTGGCGTGGACGCTTCACCGCGCTATGTCCTGGAAAACGCCGATGTGGTTGTTGCTCTTGGCGGCGATCCGCTGGGCCAGGGCAGCTCTCCGGTGGAGAGCCATGCCGGCTTCGCGAAGCGCCGCAGCCCCAAGCATCCCGATGGCATGTCGCGCGTGTTCGCTTTCGAGCCGCACCCGACGCTGACCGGCATGCAGGCGGATTACCGTTCCGCCGTCCGCCCGGAAGATTTGCCCGCCATTGGACTGGCGATCGCCAACCTGCTGCTCTATGGCGAGCCGGAATACGCCGTCCCAAGCCGCGATTCGCTCGCCGGGAACGACAACATTCGCGGGCTGCTTTCCGACTATACGGCCGTGAGGGTTGCGAGGGATACGGGCGTCGATGGGCAGGCAATCCGCCGCGCGGCCCGGAACCTGGCAGAGCATCCCGGGCGGAGCCTTGTCTCTACCGAAAGCCTCAGCGCTGCGGGAAGCCAGGGCCTTTCCCTCGCCCTCGTGGGCAATTTCCTGAACTACATCCTCGGAAATTACGAAAACACGATAGATCTCTATACGTCCCCCTCCCGCCAGGCCCGCTCGACGGCCAGCGGTATTCTGGGCCTCATCGGGGAGATGGAAGCGGGGAATGTGGACGTCCTGATCTTTCACGGCGTGAATCCTGTCTATACGCTTCCCGCTTCCACAGGGTTTGCAAGGGCCATGGGCAAGGTCAAGCTGGCCGTTTCGCTGGACCGCATGATGAATGAAACGGCGGCACGTTCGGATATCGCCATTCCGGCGGTGCACGGGCTGGAGAGTTGGGGCGACGCCGAGCCTCAGCACGGTGTCTTGTCTATACAGCAGCCGGCAATCCGGCCGATTTTCGGCGAGCTGGCCAAGAACGCGACCTATTTCACGCGCCCATGGCAGGAGTCGGTCATGAAGTTCCTGGGCGCGTCCGGGAGGGATACGTTCCTCCGCAAGCCTTCGGATCAGGAAGTCCAGGAGATGGTTGCCGCCGCCGGAGTCGAGAGCCGGTCGGAACTGGATCCGGCGCAACTGGAGCCAAAGCCGCTCGGCTGGATGGAGTATCTCCGGGAAACGTGGCGCGACCGCGTCTATACGGGCAGCGATTTCGCCGCCAGGGATTTCGAAAACTTCTGGTCCACCGTTCTGCGCCGCGGCGTGATCGACCGGATCGGGACGGAGGCCCGCCGCGGGCCGTTTCCCGTGCCCGACATGCAACCCGATGCTCTCGCCCGGATTTCCCCGCCGGCGAAAACGGCGGCGCGCGTGCTGGTGGCCTACCCTTCGCCCTATCATGGCGATGGCCAGTCCATGGCCAATCCGCATTTGCTCGAGCTGCCCGACCCGGCGAGCAAGGTGGCGTGGGATAACTATGCGGCGGTTTCACCCGCCTTGGCGCGGGAGCTCAAGGTGAAGGACGGCGACCATGTTAAAGTGGCTGCCGGGGGCGAAGACCTGGTTTTGCCTGTCTATACGCAGCCGGGGACTCACGAGGGCGTGGTCGCGGTGATGCTGGGCTGGGGGCGAAATACGTTTGGCGGGATCGGAGATGGGCTTGGCGCCGATGTCCGGCCGCTGCTTTCCGTGGAAAACGGCCAGGTCGTCTATGCGGGCCTGCCAGTCACGATCGAAAAGATGCGGGGGCGCACTCCACTCGCCGACGTTCAGGGCCACAACTATCTTTACTCGCCCTCTTACGCGGGAATCATGGTCAACAAGCAGCACGGAGATATCCAGGAGGGGGCCCAGCTTAACGAAAAGGGCGAACCCGTTTACGACCGGCCGATCGTTGGGGAAACGACCTGGAAAGAATGGCAGGAAGACCCGTATAGCGGCTATCCCAACCACACGGAACACGGGAAGACGCCCAAATCGATGTGGCAGGCGAAGCACAAGTACCAGGGCCACCACTGGGGCATGTCCGTCGATCTCAACGCCTGCACGGGATGCAACGCGTGCATTGTTGCCTGCTCCATTGAAAACAATGTGCCGGTTGTTGGCAAAGAAGAAGTGCTCATGGGCCGCGAAATGCACTGGATACGTATAGACAGGTACTACCGCGGCGAAGAATCGGACCCAGACTTTGTGTCCATGCCGGTGATGTGCCAGCATTGCGACAATGCGCCCTGTGAAACGGTCTGCCCCGTGATTGCCACGATGCACAATGACGAGGGCCTGAACGTGATGACCTACAATCGCTGCGTCGGGACGCGGTATTGCGCCAACAACTGCCCCTACAAGGTGCGCCGCTTCAACTTCTGGCAATATACGGATTACAGGACGGGGCCCCACGACGGCCATAAGCGCGTCGCCCCTCTGGAATTGGTGTTGAATCCCGACGTGACGACGCGCACGCGGGGCGTCATGGAAAAATGCACGTTCTGCGTGGCGCGCATTCGCAACGCCAAGGAGGAGGCGCGCTCGAAGGGCCGCCCGCTGCAGGACGGCGAGATGAAAACCGCCTGCCAGCAGACCTGCCCCGCCCAGGCGATCCAGTTCGGCGACCGGAACGATCCCAATGCGGAAATCGCCCAGTCATGGAAAGACCCGCGCGCCTATGGCCTGCTCGAGGATCTGAACACGGATCCTTCGGTGCGCTATATGACTCTTGTGCGCAATCGCGAGGAGCCCTCGCCTTACCGGACAAAATATCAATCCCACCGCATGGAGCACGGCGCTCATGGCGAGGGCCATGAAGACACCCCCGGCGGCGAGGGCCACGGCGAAGGCGCCGCCCAAGGCCAGGGATACGGAGAAGAATATTGACCGATCAGAGCTTCGAAAAGGAACGGCCTAGCGAATGAGTCTCGCTCTGGAACCCAAAGAGGAGAAGCACCTGCTCGATCCATCGATTAAGATGGACCAGGTGACCGACGATGTGCTGGCGCCAATGGGGCGCTTCCCCTCGCTGCCGTGGCACCTGACGTTTGGCCTGGCCCAGGTCTCCGCGCTGCTGCTCATCGGCCCGGTGATCTATCAGCTCTTTTTCGGCCTTGGCATTTTCGGCATCAACAATCCGAATGGCTGGGGCATCTATATCGTCAACTTCGTGTTCTGGGTCGGTATCGGCCACGCGGGCACGCTGATCTCGGCGATCCTGTTCCTCTTCCGCCAGAACTGGCGCACGTCCATCAATCGCTCGGCCGAGGCGATGACGATTTTCGCCGTCATGACCGCCGGCGTTTTTCCGCTGATCCACGTCGGCCGCACCTGGGTTGCTTACTGGTTGATCCCCTATCCCGCGGAACGCCAGCTCTGGCCTCAGTGGCGCTCGCCCCTGATGTGGGACGTTTTCGCCGTGACCACGTATTTCACCATTTCCCTGCTGTTCTGGTACCAGGGCTTGATTCCCGACTGGGCAACAGCCCGCGACCGGGCAAAGAACCGCTTCTTCCGCACGTTGTATAGCGTGCTCAGCTTCGGCTGGACGGGATCGGCGCGGGACTGGAACCACTACGAGCGCGCCTATCGCCAGTTCGCCTTTCTGGCGACGCCTCTGGTGCTTTCCGTCCACTCGATCGTGTCCTTCGACTTTGCCGTCTCCATGATCCCCGGTTGGCATACGACGATTTTCCCGCCCTACTTCGTTGCCGGGGCGATTTTCTCCGGCTTCGCCATGGTGGTGACGCTGCTGGTGATTATGCGCAAGCTCTTCAAGCTCGAGGATTACATCACCCTCAAGCACCTCGAGTTGATGAACAAAGTCATCCTCGGCACATCGCTGATCGTCGGCTATTCCTACGGGACGGAGTTCTACATCGCCTGGTGGTCCGGGCATGAATACGAACAGTATCAGTTTCTGAGCCGCCCATTTGGTGTCTATGCGATTCCCTTCTGGATCATGACGACTTGCAATGTTTTCATTCCCCAGCTTTTCTGGTTCCGCAGTGTCCGGCGCAGCATCGTGGGAATGTTTATTATCTCGATTTTTGTCAACGTCGGCATGTGGTTCGAGCGATTTAACATTTTCATTATTTCGCTCCACCAGGACTTCCTGCCCTCCAGTTGGGATGTCTATGTGCCAACGATTTGGGATATCAGCGTGACGCTGGGCTCTTTTGGCCTGTTCTTCACGCTCTTCCTGGCGTTCTGCCGGGTTTTCCCGACGCTGGCCATTGCCGAGCTGAAGGCCACCCTGCCAGCTCCGTCCAAAGGCTCGCGCCTTTCAACCGGCGCCCACGGCCACCACGGCCACGGAGCCGATGTGATTGCGAAAAAGAAACCCCGAGACGAATCGGCGGAGGTTACCTGATATGGCACGCGTCAAAGTTCCCGCCGTCATGGGCTTTTTCGACGACCCGCACGACCTGCTGGTCGTGACGGAAAAGGCGCGGGCCGATATGGGGTTCAAGAACATGGACGCCTATACGCCTTTTCCTGTTCACGGGCTGGAAGAAGCCCTGGCGCTCAAAAGCTCGCCGGTCGCCACGATCGCCCGTGCGGTTTTGATCGCCGGCGCCTTTCTCGGGTTTTCGCTCCAGTCATGGGCCGCCGCGGTGGACTGGCCGATCAATATCGGCGGCAAGCCCTTCATTTCCTGGCCCGCGTGGATTCCGATCACGTTTGAAACGGCTGTTCTTTTTGCTGGATTTGCTAACCTGCTGGCGCTCTTCGCCATCACCGGGCTCTATCCCCGGCTCAACACCGTGGTGCTCAGCCGCAGGATCACCAACGATCGCTTTGCACTGGTGATTCCCGTGAAGAACGAGGCGGAAGAGAAGAAAGCCATCGATTTTCTTTACGAGCACCATTCGCTGAAGGTGAAGATCATCGACGGAATCGACAAGAAGAAGCAGCGGGTGATTTTCCGCGCGGCTCCCGTGCCGGGCGAGGAGGCATCCGCAACATGAACGCAGGCAGGATCAATATGCGCTGGATGATGCTGACGCTCGTGGCCACCGTTGTGCTCGGCGCGGCCGGATGCCGGCCCGACACGGAAGACCGCGAGCTGCAATTCATGCCCGACATGTATCGCAACCCGGCGGTCAAGCCCCAGGAGGAATATCCGTTCTTCCGCACGGGGCTTGGGAGCCTTGTGCCCCCCGAGGGCACCATCCCCCAGAACTATACGCCCTATCCTTTCGATATCACGGAAGGGCCCAAGGCGGGCGAAGAACTGGCAAACCCGCTTCCCATGACAGAGGAAGTGCTCGCCGTCGGCCGGAAATATTACAACATCCACTGCATTACCTGCCACGGGGCGACTGGAGCGGGCGATGGCCTCTCCACGATCGTCAACCGCGAGAACGGCATGCCCGTTCCCCCGGAACTCTACACCGATAAGATCAACGACTGGAAAGATGGCCAAATATACCACACAATCACACTGGGCCAGGGCCAGATGCCCGGCTATGCCCCGCGCATCGATCCCTCCCACCGCTGGGCCATCGTTCACTATGTGCGGGCTCTTTACAGCGCGGCGAATCCGGAAGAGGGCGACCTGGAAGCCGTGGAGAAACTTGGCTGGGAAGCCAAAGCAATGGACAGCCCCCTGATCGAAGACGCCACCCCCGAGGACATGCGCCAGAAGCGATCGATCTTCCGGCTCGTTCCCGACGAAGAAATGTAAGGAAAGGACTGCGATGCTCGGCGATCACGTTTCACATGTCATGGATCCCGGCCCGATCAAAAGCTCGCCGGCTCTTCGTTATGCGTTGCTGGCGCTCGGCGGGGCGGGGCTTGTGGCCTTCCTGATCGGCGCCTTCACCGGCGACGCGGCCTCCCGCCAGGAAGCGTGGGCGGGCTACATGGTTTCCATGCTCTTTTTCTGGTTCCTCGCTCTGGGCGCGGCGGCCTTCCTCGCGATCCAGTATGTCACCAGTGCCAAGTGGTTTGTGACGATCAAACGCGTCCCCGAGGCCCTCGCTTCTTTTGTCTATCGGGGCGGCTTCGTCCTCCCGCTTTTTGCTTTGCTCGGCACCGCCTACATTTATCCCTGGGCCGAATCGGCGAATTACCAGGAAATCTGGGGCGCCGCCGCTCCGTCTTATCCCTATGAAGGCACGGCGAAGGATGCCTGGTTGACGGTGGGGATGCACTGGGTGAGAACCCTTGTCTATATCGTGCCCGTTGTCTTGCTGACCTACCTGCTCGTGAAGCATTCCCTCGCCAGATCCGAGGATGCGCCGGAAGCCGCCTCGCGGCGCCGTCTGAAAACCGCGATTTTCTTCCTCATCGTCTTCGCGCCCCTCTTTTCCCTTTATTCGTGGGAAATGGTGATGTCGGTGGAGCCCAAGTGGTTCTCCACCATGTTTGGCGTTTATTGCTTCGCCGGGGCCCTGCTCAGCGCGCTCACGGTGATGATGATGCTCATGTTCGTGATGAAAGACCGGACCCAGTATCTCCACGAGCGCCAGATGTACGACATGGGAACCTACATCATGGCCTTTGCCACTTTCATGGTCTACATCGGCTTCTCCCAGTTCATGCTGATCTGGTATGCAAACCTTTACGACGAAACGTTTTTTTACCTCGATCGCTACCAGGGTGGCTGGTGGATCGTCACGGCGGCATTGCCCGTTCTCAAATGGGTGATCCCCTTCTTTGTGCTGATGCCGCCGCCGCTGCGCACCAATCGCTATGCCCAGGGCGTCTGCTGCGTCGCCATTCTTTTCGGCCAGGTCCTGGACATTTACTGGATCATCTATCCCGCTTACTACGGCGAAGTGCACCTCCCGAGCCTGATCAACATCCTGACCTTCCTCGGCATGTCCGGATTTTTCGGCTGGAGCGTCCTTTCCTTCCTGGCCCAGCGGTCCATGCTGCCGGTGGGCGATGCCGATCTCCTTTCCAGCGTCAATGGGGACTATTTGCATGCTTGATACGGAACAGAAACAGAAACGTGATCCCAGCAGCCTGATCGGATTCATCCTGCTGTCGCTAATCGCCGTTTACCTGGTTTATCTCGTCACGACCATTCCCTTTGAAATCGGCCGTATCGAAGGGCAAATCAAGGCATCCTATGTGACGGGCACCGAGCAGGAGGATTCCGGCGAGGAAGAAGTCTTCAATCACCGGGAGCTTGTGCAGCCCAACCAGGAGCTGATCAGCCTGGGCAGTAAGATTTACACGACAAATTGCGCTTCCTGCCACGGCTCGGAAGGCTATGGTGACGGCACGGCGGGCCAGAGGCTCTCTGTCAAGCCCCGCTCCTTTCATGAACGGGAGGGCTGGAAAAACGGCACCTCGGCCGTGACGATGTACGAAACCCTCCAGAATGGCGTGGCGCCGGCCATGCCCGCCTTCAAGGCGTCGCTCAATCCCCGGCAGAAATACGCCGTGATTCACTACATTCATGACGAGTTCATGAGCGATGTGGGCTGGGAAGAGAACACCGAGCAGCAATTGGCGTCCCTTCCCGAACCGAGCGCCGCCGTGGACATCAGCATCGACCCCTACACGCAGGAGCGCGTGCCCATCCGCTATGCGATGCTGAAGCTCAGCGAGGATGGCGACGAGGAACAAGTTTCCCCAAAGAAACACGCTCCAAGCGCCGGATTTGGCAAAGATCTTTATATGATGAATTGTGCGGCGTGCCATGGTCCAAATGGCGAAGGAGTCAAGCCGCCCGAGGTTCGAACCATGACCCAATTGCGCCAGTTGGCCTGGGGATCATCGCTTCTCAAGGACGACGCCGCATGGGCGGGCGACTATGACACCTTCTCGACCATTGTGGAAAAGGGCCAGCCAAACGGCATCAAACCGCCTTTTGCTACGCTGACGGAACAAGAAATGCGCGCCCTTTGGAATTACGCGAAGGATCTTCGCGAAGACGCCGAGGAGTAAAGTTTCTCGATGAAAAATGCGGACATAAGAAATCTTGTCATTATCTGGATTCTGGGGCTGCTGATTTCCTTCGGCACCGGCCTGCTTTATTACGTGGCGGGCGAGGTGGGCAGCTTGAATCCCACGGAAGCGGAAGGCACCACCTCGTGGACCACCGCTCCCGCATCGGATCTGGCCGTTATGGTTCGCGGCAATGTGGCCTGGACCATTGCGGTGATTACGCCGTTTTTCTTCGCCCCGCTGATGACGCTGGCCTACATTATCATTCGCTTCCGCCAATCCGCCAACCCCAAGGCCGCCACCTTCCATGAAAACGTGCCTCTCGAGGTGTTCTGGTCCATTATTCCGGCGGTCTTCCTGGTGGCCATGGCGCTTCCCGCCTTCAACATCCTGGCTTACATGGACAGGGAACCGGACAGCGTGGATCACGTGGTCGATGTGACCGGATACCAGTTCTACTGGCAGTATAACTTCCCCAAGTATGGTGTCACGATCACCGATGACGGAACGGGAGAAGAGCCTCTTTACCTCCCGGTTGACAATAATATCATTCTCTATGGCCAGTCGCCCCAGGTGAATCATGCCTGGTGGGTGCCGGCTTTCGGCCTGAAATTTGACGTCATTCCCGGGCGTATCACCCGCGGGTGGATTCGCCCCAATCAAAAAGGCTTCTACAAGGGGCAATGCGCCGAGCTCTGCGGTCCTCTCCACGCTTACATGCTGATCCATGTCAAGGTGGTGGACGAAAAGAACTTTTACCAGTGGCTTCTGGATAAAGGGGCGGTTTTCCCCCCGGATGAAGCGGAGCGCGTGGAAGCGCTTCTCGGCCAGGACGTCCCGACAACGGCGGGAGAAGAGGAAGAAGCTGAAACTTCCGCCCAGAGTGAAACAGAAGAACCGGCCGCCTGAGGCCCAACCAATTCACGTTTGATTCGGAGTAAGACTGGATGAGCGTTGTTCTCCCCGAACCGGGCAAAGAGGAGCGGAAGCCGGCTGGCGAGCAGGTCTATACGCCGACCGAGCCTCCCCCGCACCACAGCAAGCACTACACAGGTATTCTGAAATACCTGACCACCGTCGATCACAAAGTGATCGGCCAGATGTATATTGCCCTGGCTCTGTTTACCGCGGTGGTCGGCGGCGGCATGGCCGGTTTGATCCGCGCCCAGCTCGCCATTCCGGAAGGAGTCGAAATCGGCGGCGAAATCTACAACGTCATGACCCCCGAGTTTTACAATGAAACGATCACGATCCACGGAACGATCATGATCTTCTGGGTCATCGCGCCGTTCTTTGCCGGATTCGGCAATTATCTGGTGCCGCTTCTCATCGGCGCGCGCGACATGGCTTTTCCCAAACTCAACGCCTTCGCCTTCTGGCTTCTGCCGCCGGGCCTGATCCTCATGCTGGCCAGCTATTATATCGGCGCGTCGGGCGCCGGCTGGACGAATTATCCTCCCCTCTCCACGGCGACCTATATGCCCACCGCCGGCATGGATATGTGGATCTTCGGGATGCACTTGGCCGGGGTGAGTACCATCCTCGGCTCGATCAATTTCATCGTCACGATGACGACGATGCGGGCACCCGGGATGAAGTGGTTCAAAATGCCGCTTTTCTGCTGGGCGACGATCATTGTTTCCTGGATGGCTCTCATCGGGGTTCCTGTTTTCGGTGGCGCAATCACCATGTTGCTGACCGACCGCCTTTTCGGAACGGGCTTTTTCGACCCGGCTGTTGGCGGCGACCCCCTGCTTTTCCAGCATCTCTTCTGGTTCTATAATCACCCGACGGTTTACATCACCGTGCTGCCCGGCTTTGGCATGATCAGCCACATTATGGCGGCTTTCGCGGGCAAGCGACTCTTTGGCTACAAGGGAATGGTCTACGCCACGGCGCTCATCGGGATCCTCAGCTTTCTTGTCTGGGGGCACCACATGTTCGCGGCGGGCATGGAGCCGTGGCTTCGGGCGTACTTCAGCTTCATCACCATGATCATTGCCGTGCCGACGGGTGTGAAGGTCTTCAGCTGGCTGGCGACGATCTGGGGCGGTTCCATTCGCTTCACCGTGTCGATGATGTATGCCATGGCCTTTATCGCGATTTTCGTCTGCGGCGGCGTAACCGGCGTGTTCCTGTCCAATGTGCCGTTCGACGTCCAGGTCCACGACTCCTACTTCGTCGTTGCTCACTTCCATTACACGTATTTCGGCGGCGCCGCGATGTCGATTCTCGGGGCTCTTTACTTCTGGTTCCCCAAGATGACCGGCCGCTACCTGGGCGAGAAAATCGGGAAATGGATCTTCTGGTTCCTCGTGCTGGGCTTCAACCTGATGTTCTTCCCGATGCACTGGCTGGGCCTGGCAGGCATGGCGCGACGCGTTTACACCTATCGTCCGGAATTCGCTGATTTGAATCTCTTTATCTCGGGTGCTTATCTGCTCCTGGCCATCGGCGGCGTGCTCCTCGTCGGAGACATACTTTACACGCTGATCGCCAAGAAGAAGACCGCGCCGGACGATGCGTGGGATGTGAACGATGTGCAGAATACGCTCGAGTGGGAGACGTCATCGCCACCGCCCGAATACAACTTTGCTCATATCCCCAAGGTGGCCTAACTCAATCAGCCGGGCGGGCCGCCGCCCGGCCTTCTCATCCATGGCGCCCGGGACGGCGCCGAATCAGGAACAGGGACTGCAGGACGGGATTACAAAGGCGAATGCGGACACGCAATCGAATCGCATCGCCCGAAAAGGGGACTGAGAGCCATGATGAAGGGTGAAAAAGTCGTAACGGTTTTTTTGATCACGCTGCTCGTGATGTGCGTTGCCATGGTGACTCTTGGCGGGTACGTGCGCCTCAGCGGCTCTGGCCTTTCCATTCCGGAATGGCCATTCTTCACGATCGAGGAAAACGTCACAGCCTCCGGCGAGGTGGAAAAAGTCAAAACCGTTTTTCCGCCGTCCGCGGAAGACGGCTGGCGGACGCTGCGGGAAACGTTCGTGGCGAAGGTGCCCGGTGATTGGGCCGGCATTGCCATGGAAGAATTCAAGCGCATGTTCTGGATCGAGTGGAGCCATCGAGGCCTGGCCAAGCTCATCGGTGTCGTCTATCTCGCGTTCATGGGGGCCGTGTTCTGGTTTCCCGAGACGCGTGGCAAGCTGGGCAAGCTGGCCATTGGCGGTCTGGTGGTGCTGGTTGGGCAGGCGGTGCTGGGCGGGATCGTGGTGCTCTTTCATCTCGAAGCGCTCAAGGTGTCCCTCCACCTCATGGCGGCCTTCATTTTTACGTCTCTGTTGTTCTGGATGATGATGATGCTGATCCACAAGCCCGCGCCGAAGGAGCAACTCGGCGGCGGGCGGTCGATCGCTATCTGGGCCGCGGTCGTCACGGCGCTCGTGGCCTTCCAGATTTTCTCTGGCGGCTTGATGGCCGGCAGCCTCGCCGGTTTCCAGATCAACACTTGGCCCAAAATGGGCGAAGTCTGGGTGCCGCAAAACCTGATGATGCCGGGCATGGGCTTCTTCGAGAATTTCACCGAAAACCAGCTCATGATCCAGTTCTTCCATCGCTGGTTCGCCTTTATCGCGGCGATTGCCCTGGTCTTCTTTGTTTTCCGTTGTTTGACGGTCAAGGTTTCCCCCGCTGCGCGGTGGGGTCTTCGGGCTCTCCTCGGTCTTGTCGCCTTCCAGATACTTCTCGGGATCTATACGCTGCTGACCGGCGTCCACACCCACCTTGCCCTGACTCATCAGGCCGTTGGGCTGTTCCTCCTGCTCAACTGCGTCTTGATCCTTTACGAAACGACCAACCAGCCCGTCCTGGCGGAAGAAGCGCTGGCGGAACAAGCCGAGCAGAAAGCGCGCAATCACTCCCAGGGAGAAGCCCCAGCGAATGCCTGAGCAGGTTTTGACAGCTTCAGAGCAAATGACGGCAGCCTCGTCTCAAGGCCGCGGAGTGCGCGGCACGGTGAAGGATTATATGTCCCTCACCAAGCCGACGATCTGCCTGCTCGTTCTTGTGACGGGTGCCTCGGGGCTCATGTGGGAAGGGAGCATGAACAGCCGCCCGCTGGAGTTCCTGCTCGTCATGCTGGCGCTTTTCATGACGGCGGGATCCGCCAATGCCCTGAACCAGTATCTCGAACGCGAGCGCGATAAAAACATGAAGCGCACGGCGAAGAAGCGGCCGCTGCCCAGCGGGCGGATCAAGCCGCGCAGCGCTCTCCTTTTCGCCATCATCATCGGCGTGCTGGGAACCGGAATTTTCCATGTGGCGTTCAACTGGTTCAGCGCGGCCCTGGCCCTCGCGACGATCATCTTTTACGCCTTCTTCTACACGCTGTATCTCAAGCCGCGCACGGCCCAGAACATTGTCATCGGGGGCGCCGCCGGAGCCATGGGGCCGGTGATCGCCTGGGCCGCCGCCACGGGGCTCGAAGGCATGACGTGGGCGCCCTGGATCATGTTTGCGATCATCTTTCTTTGGACGCCTCCGCATTTCTGGGCGCTGGCCCTTTGCCTCCAGGACGATTACCGCACCAACCCCCTCCCCATGATGCCCAACGTGGCGGGGGAGAAAAGCACCCTGCGCCAGATGGTCGTCTATACGGCCGTGCTCGTGGGGATCAGCCTGGCGCTGGTCTGGGAGAACGCGGGGTGGATCTACCTGGTGGCTGCGTCGGTCTGCGGCGGGCTGTTTCTCTGGAAGAACATTCTTTCGCTGCGCACGCAGGAGAAAAAAGACTACTGGGGCGTTTTCGGCTACTCGATCCTGTATCTGTTCCTCGTCTTTGGGGCCATGATGGCCGACGTGGTATGGAAAATGCCCATTCTCTAATAGGAATATGATATTAGAGGACCTCTGAATATGGAAAACACGGCACACGAACCGATCCCAACCACGAACGAACGCCTTCCGCGCCAACGGAAAAAGGCGACGATGTATCTCTGGGCGCTGATCATTCTGGTCGGTGGGATGTTTGGATTCGCCTACGCGAACTCGGAATTCTTCATCATGATTTGCCAGAAGGCGGGCCTTCTCTCGACCCCGCCGGAGCAACTCCGCGCCGAAGCGGTGGCGAGCGAGGAAATCGGCCGCCCTCTCGACGTGTATTTCTCGGCGAATGTGAACGACGGGCTCCCCGTCTCGCTCCGCGTGGAGGACCGCTATCAGAAGGCCCACGTCGGCGAGACAAAAATCATGGATTATCATTTCACCAATTTGACAAACCGGAAGCTCTATTTCCGCCCCGTGCACGACGTGTATCCGATTCAGGCGGGCAAGCCGGATGTGATGCTGCTCACCAAGTGCTTCTGCTTTGACATGCAGAAGATCGAGCCAAACCAGACATACTCGCTCCCCGTGGAATACACATTCACCGATAAGCTCGAGGAAGACACCCGCACGATCCGCATGAATTACTCCCTGTTCCCGGCCACCAAGGCGGCCTACGAGGAGTGGGAGGCGACTCAGGAAGAGGGCGATCCGAATACCCTGCCCGGCAAGGGTGAGGACTTTGTTAAGAAGGAACTTGGCCCATGACCCGGCTCGAAGATTCAGAATATCAGGAAATATCCGAGCAGGAAGAACTGCGGGTCCTGGAGCGCCAGCGCCGTGCAAAACGGATCATGCTCGTCATCCTTCTCTTCCTCGCCGTCGGCTTGTTTGTTCTTGCCTACATCTATGTCCAGACCGAGGGTCTGGTCGATCCTGACGACCCGTTTTTCCAGAGGAGCCACTAAGACGCGATGACGGAAACGACGCACCTCTCGGCGCACAGCGCGGAAGAAGAGCATATTCACCTGCCCGAGCCGACCATCTGGCCATTTATCCTGGCCATTGGAGTCGGAATCGCCCCGATCGGAATCCTGCTTTGGGCCTACGACCATCCTCTCGGTGTGGGCGTCAGTGCCGGAGCCGGGGTTCTGATCCTGCTCTCAGGCCTGGCTTGGGCGACCAGCGTGATCCGCGAAAAGTACGAGGTGGACATCGAGTGGGGAAATCGCTCGCTTTCCATGGCCTGGAAACTCTTTCTCCTTTCCGAAGCGGCGATCTTCGGCGCCTTCTTTGCCCACTATTACTACCTCCTTTATCATTGGGAATGGGGCGAGACTGCCTGGCCGCCCTCGGGAACGCCGCATATCCATCTGATCGTCCCGGCCGTCGGCACAATTGTGCTGGTGACCAGCTCGATTACCTGCGAGCTGGGCCACAAGGCGCTCCTCGCCGGGCGCAAGTCTCTGTCGAAAACGTGGATCGCGACCACAATCGTTCTCGGATTCGCCTTTCTCTCGCTCCAGGCTTACGAGTGGGGCTACCTTCTGGCTGGATATGACTTCAGCGTCTCCACCAACGTCGTCGGCACGGTTTTCTACCTGATCACGGGCTTCCACGGTGTCCACGTGATCACCGGCCTGCTGTTGCTGTTTCTCGTTTATTCCCGCCTCGAAATGGGCGCGTTTGATCGCAAGCGCCATTTCTCGATGAACGCGGCGTCGTGGTACTGGCACTTCGTCGATGTGATTTGGTTCGTCGTGTTCCTGACGCTTTATATCCGGCTCCAGCCGCTGGAGTAACACTCGTTTCCGGTTGTTTGCCTTCCCGGCCCGGCACCATCATCGCCGGGCCTTTTTCTTGGACAACGCCCATGAATACTGATGATTTCCTGTTTGATCTCCCCGAGGAGTTGATCGCTTCGCGCCCGGCGGAAAAGCGCGACGAATCCCGCTTGCTCGTTGCCCGCCGCGACTCCGGCTATCCCTTTGAGCATCGGCGTTTCCGGGATATTCGCGAATACCTGCGCCCCGGCGATTTGTTGGTCATGAACGATTCCCGGGTTTTGCCCGCGCGGCTTTTCGCGCGCAGGGCCACCGGCGGCCAGGTCGAGATTCTCCTGCTCAGCCCCGAGGAGTCTTCCAGACCGGAGCCACGCTGGCGGGCTCTCGTGCGCCCGGGAAAAAAAGTCCGCGACGGCGAAACCCTGGTCATCGAACCGGGCGTTTTGGAAGCCCGTCCCATCGCCCGCCACAATGGCGGAGAGCGCACCATCGAGTTCCTCTGCTCGGAAGATTTTCGCCTGCTGCTCGAGCGTTTCGGCCACATGCCGTTGCCGCCCTATATCATGAAACGGCGCGCGGCGGAGGGACGAGGGCGCGGCGCGGACCTTTATATCGAGGAAGACCGCGAACGATACCAGACCGTGTATGCTCGCGAAGAGGGGAGCGTGGCCGCTCCCACCGCCGGCCTGCACTTCACGGAAGAGCTGCTCTCGGAACTCCGCGCCGGCGGGATCGAGACGGCCTGGGTGACGCTTCATGTCGGGGCGGGCACATTCCAAGTCATGGATGAAGGCGGCCGCGTGGAGGACCACGCGATGCATTACGAGGAATACGAGATCAGCGAAGAAACTTCGGAGGCCATCGCCCGGGCGCGGGCGGAAAAGCGCCGCATTGTCGCGGTGGGGACGACTTCGGTGCGCACGCTCGAGGCAGCCTTTGATGCGGAGCGGGGCACGGTGGCCGCCGGACGGAACCAGACCAACTTGATGATCGCGCCGGGCTACACTTTTCGCGTTGTGGATGCGATTTTAACGAACTTCCATCTGCCCCGCTCCACGCTGATCCTCCTCGTCAGCGCCTATCTGGGGCGCGAGCGGCTACTCCAGGCCTATGAGGAGGCAATCAAAGTGCGGTATCGCTTTTTCTCCTACGGCGATGCGATGCTCTTGCTCCCGTGAAAAGGTTGGCCGAGTATTTGAATGGAATGATTGGCGGCATGTCATTTCAAACGAGCGCGAAGTGCTCCTCCACGCACGTTTGTTCAAGGAAAGGGGAATTTCATGATACGATCTCTCGCGGTGGCATTTCTGGCGGTTTTGCTCTCGGTGCCCGGAGGAATCGCCGCCCAGCAGCAAGGCGATGATCCGGAAACCCAGACGGAGGAAAAGAGCGTTGTTCCCGTCCTCACGGTCCAGGGGTCCATTTCCGAGCGCCGTGATCCGCTCCAGTTTTTCTCCAAACCCACGCCGACGCTTCGCGGCTGGACGGAAACGCTCCGCAAGGCCCAGAACGATCCAGAGGTCGACGCGGTGGTGATCCGGTTCATCTTTCCCAGTTGGGGCATGGCCCAGGCCATGGATTTCGAGCGGGCGGTGCGCGAGCTGCGCGAAAGCGGAAAGCCTGTCTATGTGTCCATGGATGCGGGCGGAATCGTGAACTATACAATCGCCACCGCAGCGTCGGAAATCGTGATGCCGCCGGTGGGCGGGCTGGATCTCTACGGCATGAACCTGGGCCTGTATTACTTTAAGGGGATGCTGGACAAGCTGGGCATCGAGGCGGACGCCGTCTCGGAGGGCCAGTTCAAAGACGCCTTTGATCCCTTTCTCCGCGAAGAGATGAGCGATAGCACCCGGCTTCAAATGAATGAGCTGTTGGACGACCTCTTCGGCACACTGCGCGAGCGCGTGGCTGAAAACCGCGCCATCTCGGAGGAAGAAGCGCGGGACGTGCTGACCCTCGGGCCCTACACCAGCGGCCAGGCCATGGAGGCGGGAATCATTGATCGCCTGGCCTATTTCGACGAGTTCCTGGATTCCATCGAGGAGGAGATGGGCGGCGAAGTCGAGTTCGACTCCGACTATACAGCCGCGGAGCGGAAAAAGCCGGAAATGCCAAACCTGATGTCGCTTCTCACCGGAGGCGGCTTCGGCAAAACGGCCTCCAAGGACACCGAGGATCGAATCGCCGTTGTCTATGCGATCGGGCCGATCATCGATGGGCGCGTCGATAAATCGAATCCCTTTCTCCAGAGCGACATGGTCGCGAGCGATGACTTTATCGAACTGATAGACGAGGTCATGGAGGAGGAGGGCGTGAAGGCGCTGGTGCTGCGCGTGGATTCCCCGGGCGGCAGCGCCATTGCCAGCGACCGGATCTGGAACCGGCTGGAGCAGGTCCAGGCCAGCGGAGTTCCCGTTGTGGTTTCCATGGGGAACGTGGCGGCCAGCGGGGGCTATTACATCAGCATGGGCGCGGATTCCATTGTGGCGCAGCCTTCAACAATTACTGGCAGCATTGGGGTGATTGGCGGCAAGTTCAGCCTCGCCGGAACGTACGAAAAGATCGGCGTGGCAAAGCAGCGCCTCGGCATCGGCCCCCACGCCGGTATATACAGCGAGACGTCCACCTGGACAGACCAGGAAGAAAAAATCCTGGGCAACCTGCTCGGCAGTATTTACGAAGACTTTACCACGAAAGCGGCCCGGGAACGCGGCATGGAGCTGGACGAATTGAAAGAAGTTGCCGGGGGGCGAGTGTGGAGCGGTGTGGATGCCCAGCGTGTTGGCCTCGTCGACGAGATGGGCAGCCTCCACCGCGCGGTGGAAATCGCCCGCAACCTGGGCAATGCCGGCGAGGCGAAGGTGACCATCTATCCGAAGCCGCTGACCTTTCCCGAGATGCTGGAAAAAATCATGGCGGGTGAAATGTCCGCCGGACAAGGGTTGTCTATACAGGGCGCGTCGCGGCCGGAGCTGCTGGCGCTTGCGAAAGAGATTGTCCCGGAACGCCACTTGAACACGCTGCTCTTTGCCATTCACGCGATGAAGAATCGCCCCGCCGCAATGACTCTGATGCCGTATTGCATCGACGTGCCGGGCTACTCGGCGAGGTAGGAAATCTTCTCCACGGCGCTTTGCAGGCGCCGCCGGTCCGTGTGTGTATAGATTTGCGTGGTGGAGATCGAGGAGTGGCCCAGCAGCGCCTGGATCTCCACCAGGTCCACATCATTCGAATGAAGAAGAGTCGCGAATGTGTGCCGCAGTTTGTGGGGCGAAAGGCGCTGGCGGTCGAGCCCCGCCTGCAACACATACTTATCCACGATCTTCTCCACCATGCGGCCGCTGATCCGGCGGCCAAACCGATTGGTAAAAACCGCCTTTTCGCCCTGCTCGCTTTTGCGCTGTTCAAGCCACTGGAGGAGTTGCCGCTCCACGTCCTCGTTCATGGGGACCAGCCGCTCCTTGCTCCCCTTGCCGAGCACGCGGATCGTGCGCGATTCGAAATCCAGATGATTCAGGTTGAGGCCCACCAGTTCCTGGAGCCGAAGGCCGCAAAATGATAGAAGGACCATCATGGCCAGGTCGCGCACCCCTTGCGGCGTCTCCTGGTCTGGTTGCTCGAAGAGCATCATCAGCTCGGAGTGGATGAGATAGACAGGCAGCTTGCGTGTTTGCCTGGGGTTGTGAATCCCGGTGGCGGGGCTCGCGTCGATCCATCCTTCGTCGAGGCAGTAATCGAAGAAGACGCGCAGCGTGGAAAGGCTCCGCGCCAGCGTGGTCGAGCGGTAGGAGAGGTCTTCGCGCAGATGATGGATATACGCCTTGACCTCACCGTTTTCCACGTCCTGGACTTTGGGCAATCCACGGCCGCCGTGGGTCTCCCGCAGAAAATCGGCAAAACGCCGCAGATCATAGAGATAGGCGGATCGCGTCTTCGGGCTGAGGTTTTTTTCCACGCGGAGATAGGATTCAAAGCGCCGCGCTGCGTCTTCCATCTTCATGGCAAAGGGCCTCGCTGAAGTGATATGGCTTTAGGGAACGAGGGGGAAGACCATCAACCGGAATCTGGCGAGTGGCGGGGGGCCGAGCCAGGAATTCCGATGGCCCGCCTTCGCCGGAAAGGCTTCTGGGGCGCAGGGGGGAGAACGAGGAAGAGGACTAAGGACGATTAAGAGAATGATGATAATTCAGAAGGCGCGGCGGAGACGGGTGGCCGTCATGCGCAGCAGAACGAGCGAAACGAGGAAAAGCATGACGCGATTGGGGATGAAATTGCCGGGCATCTCGCCGGGCCGGCGTCCACCGATAGGGCTGAGAAAGGGATAGATCATGGCCTCGCTGCCCCGGAAGACCGTATAGACGGAAGCGACCAGAAAGATTCCAAACAATCCCGCGGCCCATGCCTGGGGGAAATACGTTGCGATATATGCCATGAGCACCAGCAAAAAGAAGACGTTGATGGCCAGGCTGGCGATGAGAAGCCCCGCTGGCGGAAGGCTTTCATATTGGCCCTTGGCGAAGAGAGCTGCGGGAACGACAAAAAAGAGGAGCACCGTCATCAGGGTTGTGAGGCGGAATCGCAGGTAGGATTTTTCGGACCCGGTGGCGAGCCAGACCAGTTCCAGCGTCCCGTTTTCCCTCTCCCGGCTGTAGATATTCGCTCCCGCGGCGAGCGCGGCCAGGGCCGTCAGCACCTGGAGGATTTCGTAGCCCTGCGCCGGCGATTCCGGCGCCTGGGAAAAGAGCCAGGCTCCCAGCGCGGCAAGCATGGCCGCGGCGCCCAGCAGCTTGATCCAGGGCATTCCGGTTATCTGGATCATCCACAGGCTCATTAAATCGCGCCGGTGGTTCTTGTCGCGCAGCAGCCCCAGGAGCAGGCGCTTGCGCCGGAACCAGGATCCGATCTGCGTTGCTTGCGGGCCGCCGCCTCCCTGTTGCGAATTGGTTGTCATTGCGTCCGGTTCGGAAGTCAGAGCGTGAACCCCTTCTTCTTTGCGAGGATTTTCTTTCCGTCGTGGAGCATGCGCTGGAAATCGGCGTTTTCTTCGTAGATTTGCTGGCCATGGCGGTGGAGCGTTTCCATGACCTCTTGCTCGAGGTCGTGTTCTTCGCGCAGGTTATCGGTCAGTGTTCCGCGGACGATAGCCCGCACCTCGCCGGGATTGACGACCTCGATACCATGGGCCTGGGAAAGTTCCTGGACCACGCGCTCGGCGATTGCATCGATGCGTTCTTTTGGCGGGCGAAACGGCGGCATGTCAGCAGGCTCCCTCGGAAACGGTGGAGAAACATTCTTGTTCCCGCACGCGCAGCGCTCAAGGAAGAATAAGGAAGAAGTGGAGGAATTCCATGCACAACCCCTGGCCCGAAAAGGAAGCGGATCGCCTTCCCGGAATGCCAGGACGCCGCGTGCCCGCCGCCATTCCCCAGGAAATCTGTCCCAGCGAGGATGATCCCCTGGCGTGGTTCCACCGGATGGGCTGGGCGTTCATGACCCATCGCCTGTGGGGAGAAGACGCCCTGTTCAACCCGCTGATCTTCTACCTGGTGGGGAAACGCTGGCGGGCCTTGTTCGGAGACCTGGTCGGCACGCTGCCCTGGATCGCCCTCGTTGTTTTCGACGTCTCGGCGCTGGTTGCGTCGGCCGCCGCGGTGAACCTCGGTTATCTTTTCAGCGCCATTCTCCTCGAGTTGCTTTTCCTTCCCGGCATCATCGGCGTCTGGACCACATGGATGGTGCTTCTCCATTATTCTCACGTGCGCCATCGCGTTCCCATGGAGGAGTTGTCACTGACGCGGATCCGGCCCCAGGAACTCGTAAACGGCTTCAGCCTGCGCCCGATCATTGTCCAGCAAGCGGCCAACGCGGGCTCCGCCTTCACCTTTGGCATCATCTATATGGCCGGGCTGATGCTCTATTTCCTGAGCTACAGCCTCTTCAATCCTTTTACCATGATGCTGATCATGGGCCTGCTGTTGTTGCGCACGTATATCCTTAAGAACTGCATCGAATTTGCCGGCATTCTGGCGCTTCGGTGCTGCCTGTATATTCCCTCCATGCTCGAGGCGGGATTTCGCGCCGCGCGCGACTGGATCATTCCCTGGGGCATCGTGCCCTTCTTTTTCGTGGCAGCCCTGGCCGCTTCGATCACCCTTTATAACATCGAAATGGGATTCTTTATCCTGCTGATTATTGTGCCGATACTCGAACTCTGGGCGCTCTTCCAGGTCCCGCACCTGTTGAAGAACTATGCCGAGGATACCCTGTTCTGGGCTGTGAAGTCCTATGGCGACTGGGCAATCCAAACGGGCATCCGGAGCAGGCGCGTACCGAATAACATCCTTCGACGATGGAAGCTGGCCCGCTACCAGCAGCTCGACCCGAAAGAGCGCAAGAAAATCCGCACCTTTCGATAAACCCGTTTCGCTCTGAGCTAAAGAATCCGCTCCAGCGCCTTTTCCGAAAGCTCCTGGTAGCGCGAAGGCTGTTGCGAAAGCAGGCGCTTGAACCGGCCGCGGTGTTCGTCATTTTCGAATTCGAAGCAGATCAGGGCCCGCCCGACCCGTTCGCCCGTATAGACATAGTTGAAGTAGCAGATATTCGCTGTGCCGCGCATGTTGTAGAGAAAGTCGCGCAGCGCCCCGGCGCGTTCGGGGAATTCCAGGCGGATGAAATACGGCAGATGCATGAGCCCCGCCTGATAGGGAATCACGCGGAACTCCACGTCCTCGCGCAGGGTCACCTCTTCCAGGGGGATTTCGTGTTCATTCGCGCGGCGCTCGAGCAGCTCGAATTCCATCGGATCCGCTTCCAGGCCAACCACGTAATAGGCGTGTTCGCGGCCCGTTTTGCCATACTGAATCTCAACAATGTTGACGCCATCCAGAACGGTTTCCAGCAGCCGCACCAGGGTTCCCGGTCGTTCGCCGATGCGGAATCGGAAGTAACGCCTCCTGCGGGCACCGATCGCGGCATGGCGCACGACCCAGGCAAGCTGGCCAAAGTCGATGTTCGCCCCGCAAAGTACCGTCAGCACGCGCTGCCCGGTCACTTTATCGGCCTCCTTTAACAGGCCCGCGACGCCCATGGCGCCGGAGGGCTCGGCGAGACACCGGTTTCCTTCCCAAATCGCCTGGATCGCGGCGCAGACTTCTTCGTTGGTGACCGTGATGAACTCGTCGATCAAGTCGCGGCAGAGCGGAAAGGTCAATTCGCCTGCCTTGCTCACCGCCGTGCCATCGCAAAAGACATCCACATGGCCGAGGGCGACGGGCTTGCCTGCTTTCACCGCGGCGGCCATGGAGGCTTGTTCAGCACCCTCGACCCCGACAATGCGGATGCGCGGGTAGTAGAATTTGAGCCAGCAGGCCACGGACGCGGCCATTCCTCCGCCGCCGATCTGTAAATACGCCACATCGAATGGGCCATGGCCAGACAACACGGCTTCGTCGCCGAGGGTGCCCTGCCCGCCCATGGTGTAGAGGTCGTCGTAAGGATGTATATACGTCCGCCCTTCTTTCGCGATGGACTCGCTGGCTGCCGCGGCGGCTTCGGCGTATGTATCGCCAGTCAGGACCACTTCGACGAAATCTCCGCCATGCTTCTTGACCGCCCGCAGCTTGGTCATCGGGGTCGAGACAGGCATGAAGATCCTCGCCTGGATTTCCATCTTCCGGGCCGCCAGGGCCACCCCCTGGGCGTGGTTTCCCGCCGAAGAGGCGATGACGCCGCGCTCGCGTTCCTCCGGCGTCAAGACCGCCATTCGGTTGTAGGCCCCGCGCCACTTATAGCTGTTCACCGGCGAGACGTCTTCGCGCTTGAGAAAGACATCTGCGTCGATGGGAAGGGGCAGCCGTTCCGTCGGTGTGGCTTGCCCCCCATGATAGACACGCTGGCGGGCATTCAGGATTTCATGGAAAAGTTGTTCAGGCATATCACTCTTTGTCTTCTTCCCTCTGGCGTTCACGCTCTCGTTTTTCCTGCTCGTTTTTCTGTTTTTCAAACTGCTCGTTCATTCCTTCCGGTTCGGATTCCCTGGCGGCCTCTCTTGGGTTTTGTTTCTCTCCGGGCGGCTTTGGTTCTTCGTCGCGGCGCATTTCCACGCGGGTGCGCGGCAGATAGCGGCCGTCTTCAAGCTCCTGGAGATAGACAATCATCTTTTCGCGGACGAGGCAGCGCAAGTCCCATGCTTTGCCCGCGTCCGCCGCGCTGCAAAGCGCCCGCACCTCCATGGTTTCCTCCGTGCACCCGGTGATTTGGATCTTCTGCACTTTTCCATCCCAGAGGTCCGTGTTCTCGCAAATGAATGTCAACTGCTCCCGGAGTTTGTTCAGCGGCACCCGGTAATCCGTATAGATATAGACAGTCCCAAGAAGTTCCGTCGACGTCATAGTCCAGTTTTCGATGGGCCTTTCCAACAGATAGGTGACCGGCACCACCAGGCGCCTCAGGTCCCAGATCCGGATGCTGACATAGGTGGAGGTGATCTCTTCAATCCAGCCCCACTCCCCTTCGAAGACCACGTTGTCGCCGATGCGGACGGGCTGGGAAAGGGCGAGCTGGATTCCGGCGAAAATGTTTCCGAGACTGCGCTGGGCGGCCAGGCCAAGGATGACGCCGGCGAGGCCCGCGGAGGCCAGCAGCGAGGTCCCGATGGTGCGGAAGACGTCGAACTGGTAGAGGGCGGCGCCGAGAGCCAGAATGAAAATGAGAAAGTTGACCACCCGGCGGAGGACGCGCAGCTGGGTCGTAAAGGTGCGCGCGCGATAGACATCCTGCTTTTCGAGCCGCCCGGAATACAGGCCGCCGAAGGCTTCGGAGATAAAGGTGACGAAACGGATGGCGAACCACGCCAGCGCCAGCACCAGGGCCATGAAAAGAACGGGCCCGAAGTCCTTCTTCGCGGGTTCCGCCAGGGCGAGGCTTGTGTGAAAGAGCAGGTGGAAAACCAGCAGCCCGGTGGTGAGAGCAATCGGCCCTCGAAGGCGCTTCGGAGCGCGCTTTCTCCATTTTTCATCCAACTCCTTGGGCCAGAGGTGGGGAATGATGTGCAGCGCGATGGTTTGAATGATCCTCCCCGCGATCCAGGACAGAATCGCCGCCACCAGCAGCGCGATCCATTGCCAGAGAGCGATCTCGAGAAACCGGTTTGTCTGGAGAGTGAGGGGAATCCATTCACCGGCCCAGCCCAGTCCGTGCTCGCGATAAAGCTCGTCTATACGCAAGACAACAGAGCTGGAGACCAGCCAGTTGCCGTTTTCCCCTTTTTCCAGCCGGACCGGCACCTGCTTGCCGCGAAACGGAATTTCGCCGACCCGGACTCGCCCGCTGGGCCGTGATTCCTCCTCGGTGGAAAGAGTGCCGTCGGTCTGATCGGGAATCTCCGCCCAATCCACCCAGACAAATTGATCGAGAACCACTTTCAGTTTCCAGGCGAGCAACTCCCCCTCCTGGCGTTTTTCCTCCGGCAGGTTGGAAAGGTCCAGCGACAGCGCCGCCTTCTCGAAGTTGCCCTGGCGCGCCGAATCGATGAAGTTCCGCAAAGAGGCGCGGGGCGTCGACAGGTCGATATCCGAACGCGTCGGATCAGACGGATTCCTGGCAATGGCTTCTGTGACAGGCGTGGTGGGGGAGGAATTCGTCAGCGCCGAAACCTGGCCCGGTCCCGGCGCTGCCAGAAAACAGAGAGCCAGAATTCCAAGCCATGTCAGGTAGGGATAAGCCCTCATGCGATCGATCCTTCCAGAATCCTTTGGTTTCGCGGCGCCGATGGGACGCGGAAGAGCAGACTGCCCGATTTTTTCAGCAATGATACGGAGCAAACTAACTCCCTCGTGCCGGAGAAGTGAAGAAGGAATTGGCGATTCAGCGGCGCATTCTGCGGGAAATCGCCCAGATGAGAAAGAGCGCGCCGAGGCACCAGGCGGCCGACGCGGCGATCCCAAAGGTCGCCTTGAGCCCCGTGGCCCGCACCAGCGGCTGGCTGAGCACCGGCGAGAGAAACTGGCCGACAAAGACGCTCATGGTCATACCGCTCATGAGGCGGCCGCGCCAGCGCACCGGCGCCAGGCGCGCCATCCAGACGTTGAGATTCGGCATCAACATTCCAAAGCCAAGGCCGGAAATGCTGAGCGCGGCCAGCACTTGCCAGAAACTCTGGGAAAGGGCCACAAGCCAGTACCCCACCCCCCAAAGCCCAAACATAAGCGCGATGATTGACACGGGGGAGAGATTGCGCCGCAACCGCGCGTATTGGCTCGCGACGGTTGCCGCCACGAGGGAATTGATGGCGATAGACAGCCCCACCTGCGCGTTGGACACGTCGCTGATGCTCTTGAGCAGAAAGGGGAGCTGCGTCGGGACGAGATAGAAAACCGCGAAGCCAAAGAAAACAACAAAATAGATGAGCAGAATCAACGCGACGGGAAGCCGCCGGCCATTTCCCGCGGCCTCCCGGGCCGAATCGTCTTCGTGCTCGAGGTCCGGCTCGGAGACGATGCGCCATGCAAAGGGAAGAACCAGAAGCCCGAGCATATAGACAGCGAAGGGAGCGCGCCAGCTGGCATCCGCCAGCAGCCCCCCCGCGATCAGAAAGACCACGCCACCGTAGCCCATGAAGGCCGACTGGAGCCCCATGAAGCGGTGGCGCTCCTCGTCATCGAAAAAATCGACGATCAGCGTCGTCGTGCTTGTCATCAGCCCGGCCACTGCCACGCCGAGAAGGGCGCGGCCTACAAGGATGGCTCCGAGCGATTGGAGATAAAGCCCCGAGCTGCCCGCCAGGCTGTAGAGAAACAGGGCAGAGAGCATGACGGATTTTCGTCCCGTGCGATCGAGCAGCCAGCCCGAGAGGGGAGCCAGGAGAGCGATGAAGAGCGCGGGGATCGTCAGCACGAGGCGAACAAGATAGTCAATATGCTCCACCTTCGCGAATTCCAGCTTCAGCTCGGGCAGGGCCGGGGCGATCGTGGCTCCAGCCATGACGGTCATGCTGCTCGTAACAAGCAGGACGGCCTTGAGTGGCTTGGATACGGATTTCTTTGCGGATGAGTGGGTCATCAGGTCTGAGTCGCCGATCGGGGCGTTTCATCTTCCTGAGAAAAAATGATACAACCCCCTTTGAATCGAAGGACAAGCTCCGGGGGCAGAGTCCTGCTCCCGGCATTCCGCGGGGGATTTTGAAAGACCGTTTAGAAAGGCCGGGGCTGCTGGGGGAACAAAAAAAAGAAGGCCGGGGGCAAAGATCACCCCCGGCCGAATATCCTCAGCAGGAGGAGCCTTACTCGACCTTACGGAAAATCACGCTGGCGTTGTGTCCGCCAAACCCAAAGCTGTTGCTGATCACCGTATTCACTTCCTTGTCACGCGGCCCATCGATGACATAGTCCAGATCGCAATCGGGATCGGGCTCGGAGAAGTTGATGGTCGGTGTCAGCTTGCCGTGGACGATGGAAAGAAGGCTGGAGATCGCCTCGACGCCGCCGGCGGCTCCCAGAAGGTGGCCAAGGGACGATTTGTTCGACGTCACGGGCATCTCGTAGGCATGCTCGCCAAAGACCTTCTTGATGGCATAGGTTTCCAGCTTGTCATTGAGCGGGGTGCTGGTGCCGTGGGCGTTGATGTAGTCGACCTCACCGGACGGGAGCCCCGCATCCTTGAGGGCCATGCGCATCGCCCGCTGGGCGCCCTCGCCTTCCGGCGCGGGTGCGGTCATGTGGTGCGCGTCGGCGGTAAGCCCGTAGCCGAGGACCTCGCCATAGATTTTGGCGCCGCGGGCCTTCGCATGTTCGTAGTCTTCGAGGATCAGCACTCCGGCTCCTTCGCCCATGACGAAGCCATCGCGGTCGATGCTGAAGGGACGGCTCGCGGTTTCCGGGGAATCGTTGCGCATGCTGACGGCCTTGGCGTTGGCAAACCCGGCCACCCCCAGGGGAGTAATGGCGGCTTCCGTGCCACCGGCGAGCATCGCCTTGGCATGGCCTCGCCGAATCAGGTTGGCGGCATCCCCAATGGCGTGGGTGCCCGAAGCACAGGCCGTGACCGTGCAGTTATTCGGCCCTTTCAAGCCAAGGCTGATGGAGACCGAACCCGCGGCCATGTTGGCGATCATCCGCGGCACCAAGGTTGCGGCGACACGCTCGGGCCCTTTCTCCAGCAGGATCTTCATGTTGTCTTCCATGGACTGAAGACCACCGATGCCTGACCCGATGATTGTTCCAACTTCTTCGTGGCCGACTTCTTCCAGATCCAAATTCGAATCTTTCAGCGCCTCCCGCGATGCAATGATCGCGAATTGGACAAAATTGTCCAGGCGCCGGCTTTCTTTCCGGTCGAAATAGTTGCCCGGGTCATAGTGCTTCACCTCGCAAGCAAAGGAGACCTTGTGCCCCGAGGTGTCGAAGCGGGTGATGGGGCCACCGCCCGATTTCCTGGCCAGCAGGCCTTCCCAGAATTCAGGGACCGTGTTTCCGATCGGGGTAATTGCTCCAAGACCGGTTACAACAACGCGTGTGGGTTCCATAAGCGAGTTTTCGTTGCTCAACGAGACTGGAAAGGCCCGCCAACAATTTGGCCGAGCCTTTCAACAGAGATCAGAATTGTGAGGGATATGGGGAACAGAGTCTTACTCCGCCCCCTTTTGCTCCACATAGCTGACAGCATCGCCAACGGTGCGCAGCTTCTCCACGTCTTCATCGGGAATCTCGATGCCGAACTTCTCTTCGAACGCCATGACAAGTTCCACGATGTCGAGGGAATCCGCTCCCAAATCGTCAATAAACGATGCTTCTTTTGTCACCTCGTCTTCATTTACGCCCAGCTGAGTGACGATGCACTCTTTGACTTTTTCTTCGGTCGACGCCATTCGGACAGAGCCTCCTGCGTATCTTGTTGGTTCGGTTTTTCCTGGGGTTCTTCGCTTTTTTCACTCATTTGCCCCGAGGCCGCAGCAAAAATCCCCCCAGAGGGAGTCTTCCCCTTCAATCAAAACAAGGTTCAGTAACGGGCCGGAAAGTGGAGCGGCAAGGAAAAAGAACATTCTTCAGCGAAAAGGGGAAAGCCCGGGTGGACCGCCAACCCTACTCATCCCAGACTCCCCGCCTCACTCCTTCGGCTCGGTTTCTTCGCTTCCACGCGCCTTCGCGGCCTTCATCTCTTCATGAATCTTTCGCGCCCGCGCCAATCGCCGGTCAAGCCGTTCTTCAATCATCTCTCCTACGCGCGCGCCCGCTCGAACCAATTCCTTTTGCGAATTGATCAGGTGTTCGGTCACTTCCGGCGGGACAAGTGCCATGAAAAGATCCTCGGCCTGCTCGCGCGCCTCACAGGCAGCCTGCCAAGCCATTCCCGGCGACATGCGAGGCATCCATCCCCCGCTTTCCTCGGCGGTTTCCTCCGAGCGAAAGCCCGTGTCGCTCTCGGCCTCGTCCTCGATACGGATATTCAGCTTCTTTTCCTTCGCCATGGGGCGAACCTCCGGAGGGGGATGATGTCATGCCCCTTCTGGCTAGCAATATCAGAGCCCCCGAAGCGGTCAACCGCGGAAAAAGGCGGACGGGACCCCATCGGTTTTCAGCGCTTTCTCTCGAGGAAGGGAAAAGCCCCCTTTTGCAAGGGGGCTTTCCGGCAGGAATGCGAAGGACAGGGAACGGGAACGGGACCAGGAGCGGAAAGCGAGCTACTTCTTCTGCGGGAGAACGGCGTCCTTCGCGGCTTTTGCAATGCGGAATTTGAGGGCCTTCTTGGCGGGAATGCGAATTTCCTCGCCGGTCTGCGGGTTGCGGCCCTTGCGCGCCGAGCGCTTGGTGACGACCAGCTTGCCAAGGCCGGGGAGGGTGAAGCCGTGTTCTTTCTTGGCTTCCTTGTGGGCGACGGTCAGCAGTTCGTCGTAAACCTCGGCAACCTTCTTCTTCGGCAGCTCGGTTTTCTCGGCCAGGTGCGCCATCAGTTGGGACTTTGTCATCGGTTTGCTTACCTTCTTGGCCATGTCATCAACTCCTAACGGGGATATTTGAGATGCCGAGGGCTATTGGGGTGAGACCCTTCGGAGAGCACCAATTTCAATTGCTTCATTTCTGTATAGCGGATGCGAGGAGCGTTGCGGTCAAACAAAAATTGACAAAAGCTGTGGAAAAAATGCGTTTTTATGCGGTTTTTCGTCCTCAACCCCCTTAAAACCCGCTTCAATCGCGGATATCCGCTCAATTCTCGTCGTTTTCCCCAGCATTTTCCAGGTGGTTTTCCGCCGGTTCCACCTGCGCGGAAAGCATCCGCATGGGCCGTTCGTCCAGCGGCAGGGCGATGGAAAACATCGTTCCGATTCCCACCTCGCTCTTCAGGGCGATCGCCCCCCGGTGGGCCTTGACGATCCGGTAGACCAGCACCAGGCCCAGGCCGGTGCCGCTGAATTTGGTGCTGTGATACGGCTCGAAGATCCGCATCCGCTCTTCCTCCGCGATGCCGCACCCCGTGTCTTCCACTTCGATCAGGACGTGGTCGCTCTTGAGCCGGGTGCGCACCTGCAGCCGGCGTTCGCGGTCCTCTTCCATGGACTCCATGGAGTTTTTCAGGATATTGAGCAGGGCCTGGCGCATCTGGGCAGGATCGATGAGGATTGGCGGAACCTCCGGATCCAGGTTCAGCGTCAGGTTGATCTCCTTTTTGGCGCAGTCGGGCCCGATCAACTCGGCCAGGCCGAGGATGATATCGTTGGGGCGTTTTTTTTCGAACTCGGGCTTCACCGGGCGCACGGCGTGGATGAAGTCGTCGACCACGTATTTCAGGCGCTCGATTTCTTCCAGGATCACGCCGGTGGACTTCTCCAGCCGCGCCAGGACCGGTGATTCGCCGAATTCGCGCCTCAGGTCGCCGGCGCCGCGCTGGACGAGCTGCGCGTGGATGTTGAGCGAATTCAGGGGGTTCTTCACTTCGTGGGCCACGCCCGCCGTGAGCACGGAGAGCGACTCCAGGTTTTCGATCTGGGCTTTCTCTTTCTGGCGGCGCACGGCGTCGGTGCGGTCGCTGATAATCCACACCGAGTGCGTCGCCACCGAGTCCTCGTTTTCAATGGGCACAATGGTCACCGCATAGACATGTGGCGGCTGGGTCTCGGTAATGATTTCCCGCCGGCGGATCGGCTCCTGGGTTTCGCGAAACTCCTCGATCAAGTCATTCATTCCGTCGGTTTTCAGCAGCTCGGCCAGCGGCTGGTTCATCGTTTCCGTCCGCATCAGGCCGAGTAGCTGGCGCGCCGCCTCGTTGATAAAAACGACATTCAGCTTCTCCTCGGTGACAATGACCCCTTCGGTGATGGAATCGAGAATCACCTCGAGAAAGGCTTTCTCGCGCAGGACCTGGGCGAGGAAGGACTCCACCTGCTCGGTGTCGATCTTCTTGATTTTCTGGATGAACTTGCCTGCAAAGGAGGATTCGGCCATCCGTCTCTCCACTCGATCGATTGAACTGGGCGCGCCACGGGGGCGGCCGTTCGAGATTGTCTCTTCCCGGCTGAATCGCAAGGATGATGAGAGAACGGTGTCCACTTTGGCGGGGGAGAGCGCCCTCAAAACACGCGGCGGCGGACTCGATTCACGAGCCCGCCGCGCCGCGCTTCTCTTCCAGGAGAATTACTCGGAGTCTTCCGCCTGCGTTTCCATTTCCGCACCGGGCTCGCTCGTGGGCAGGGTGAAGACAAAGAACTCCACGCGGCGGTTTTGCGCCCGCGCGGCGTCGTCTTCTCCCTCCACCAGGGGGATTGCCTCGCCGTAGCTCACGGTTTGGATGCGGTCGCCGTTGAGTCCCTGCTGAATCAGTTCGTCGCGCACGGCCTGGGCGCGCCGCGAGCCGAGAGAGAAATTGTATTCCTCGGTCCCCTGCTCATCGGTGTGGCCTCGCAGAATCACGTAGAGGCGGGGATTTTTTTTCAGGTAAGCGGCGTTGCGGGCGAGTTGGGTTTTTGCGGACTGGTCCAGCTCGTAGCTGTCATAGCCGAAATAGACATTGGGCAACTCGGGGACGGGTTCGCCGCCGCGAATCTTTTCACCGCCGAGGCGTTCGGGAAAGTCCTGGGGTGTTGCTTCCCGCGCTTCTTCCGGGCTGCGCGCATCGGGAATCCCGTTTTCGGCCTCTTGCTGTCCGGTGCCCGGCGCCGGGCCATTCTTTCCGTCCATCATGCCCGAGGCTGTGGGAAAGTTCCCCTCGCCGACAATCCCGGTCTTTTCTTTCGTTCCGCAGGCGGAAAGGGCAAACAGCAGGGCCCCGCTAGCCAGCAGGGCCCCACAGATTCGAAGGATGCGAGAAAACATGAAGGATCTCCGGCGAGGACCGTTTATCAGGCCCTCGATCAGTATTCGCCCGCGACCTGATTGGTGTCGATCTCGTAAACCAGGAACATGGCGCGGCGGTTGAGCGCGTGGGCCTCTTCCGTGGCATCAAAGCTCAGCGGGCGCATTTCGCCATAGCTGATCGTCGAGAGGCGGTCGGGATCGACGCCCTGGCCGACGAGATAGGTGCGCACGGAGTCGGCGCGGCGCTGGCCCAGCGCGGTATTGTATTCCTCGGTTCCGCGTTCATCGCAATGGCCTTCGATTTGCACCATCACCGAGGGATGATTCTGAACCCAGGAGGCATGGCCGTCGAGGACGTCCTTCCATTCCGGCGAGATTTCCGAGCGGTCGAACTCGAAATGGATCATTTCCAGCTCGGACATAAAGCTGCCGTCTTCCACACCGGCGGTGCTGGCGGTGTTTTTCAGGTCGCCGGTCTCCGAATCGAGGCTGTCGGCGCCAAAGGCCGCGTCGGCATTGGTCATCATGCCGCTGGCGTCCATGCCCGAGGCATCGGGGGCGCCGCTGGGGTTCCATTCCTCCGGCGCGAAAGAGTTTCCGCCGAAGGCGTCTCCTTCAGCGCCTTGCGAGAGCAAGTCCCCCTGGCTGGAGGAGCCGCTCATGGCGAGGCGGCGTTCGGGCTTGGGTTTGGTTGAGGAACAACCGGTGAAAGCGATCACCGCGAGGGCGGGGATGATGAGTAAAAGCGCACGGGAGCGGGACAACATGGAAGGCATCCTCCTGGAATTATCTTCGTGGCGGCTGAGAGCGGGAGAGAAGCGGCCCGGCCATGGCAGGCCCGGGCCAGAACCACTCAAGGCGTTCAACCTATCGTCGAGCGATAGAAGGACCCCGAGCACAACGACAAGACTTTTTTGACACCAGGAAATGTTTTTTTCCGGCGGGGGAACACGGCGCGGAAAACCGCGGATGATCAGCGGTTTTGAATAAGAAGCCGCTCGTCGAATGCGAACGGTTCCGCCTTGCTGATCCTGATTTGACCGAAGTCAGGATGAATCGGGTTCAGCAGGTAATTCCATTCCCTGGGAACGATCGTGCTGGGGACAGCCAGAATGGGACTGCGCGCGTCGCGGGCCCACTTGTCTCCTATCCGCCGGGTGCTGGGGGGCGGCGGGCTGGCTTTCCAATTCCTTGGGAGGGGCTTTTCCGCAACGCGCTCGACCAGCGTGTCGTCGAACTGAATGGAAAACGAGGCATAGCGCAGCGGGATATACGGATTGAGGTGAACCAGAGTTTCCAGCGCGGCGAGGGAGAGTGTCGCGCTGGCATAGGCGACCCGCACGCCGGGCGAGTTCCAACGGCCGCCGTATTTTGCCGCCCCTTCCCCGTCGAAAGCGCTGGACGCGTGCTTCTCCCGCACGAGGCGCCAGGCCGCCCCCATGTTACGTATAGACCCCCTGGTCGATCCGCCCGAGGAGCGCCTCCACCTCGCGGGCGCCCAGCTCGCTCCGGGCGTATTCCAGGGGAGAATTTCCGGCGAGGCCTTTTTGGGGCGACTTCAGCCACTCGCGCGCCGCTTCCCGCGACTCGAAGACGGCCACGGCCTTGCCCATAAGCCGGGCATAGCGCAGCAGCCGGTCGGACTCGCTTTCCGAGAGCCGCCTTTGCTTGGCCTTGCGCCGCTGCAGTGTTGTCCGGGAGGTCCCCAGAAAGGCGGCCATTTCACCCCCGGAAAGATCAAGCGCTTCCTTAAGCTGGTCGAACTCGCCAAAGGGAAGGCCCACACGGAGCCGGGCCAGCAATTTTTCCGGAGAAAGCTGCTCCGTTCCTTCTTCCGAGGGGCGCACAATACCCGCCACAACACCGCCGGCGGATCGGCGCGCGGAAGCCTTCGGCGCGGGGCGTTTCCGTCCCGGCTTGCTCTGCTTTGCTTTTTCCTTTTCCCGCACCGGCATGGCTGAGCTTCTCCTCGATGGTTCAATCGGATTTTAGAAAAGCTCCATTTGGCTCAGAAGTCAACCAGATTGGGATTTTGCGCCTCCATGTGGACCGGGCTTGGAATCCTTTCTTGCCGATTCTCCCATTTTTTCCTTGAGAAACCTGTGCCCTTCTCTCTTTCTGGAGTGTTCTTAAAATCTCCGAGGAGGACGAAACCCAGGTTCGCGCCACGAGTTTGTCATTCGACTTTCAGACGGAAACTGGGGCCCATTGCGGACTCCTTGGATTTAGGAACTCACGATGCCTTTGAAAAAACAGGGCCGTGAAAATTTTGGAAGGAGAACTTTTCTCATGCGCAGCAACAAATTGTTTGCTTCCGCTGCCGTATTGGCCGGCCTCGCCATGGCGGGCACCAGCCACGCGGTGGTCCTCATCAATGAAGTCGATGCCGACCAGACAGGCACCGACGCCGATGAATTCGTCGAACTCTACAACACCGGCGGTTCCGCCGTGGACCTCTCCCAGGCAGGTGATGCCTATGTCCTCGTGCTCTACAATGGGTCCGACGACGCCTCCTATGACGCCATTGAATTGACCGGCTCAATCCCCGCCGGCGGTTACTATGTTGTCGGCAGCGGCACTGTTGCGAACGTCGACCAGACCGAATTCACCACCAATGGCATCCAGAACGGCGCCGATGGCGTCGGCCTGTTCAGCGGCGCCAGCACGGCGGATTTCCCCAACGACACCGCCGTGACGGCCCGCCCCGCGGGAACGACGCTGGTGGACGCGATCGTCTATGACACGAGCGATGGCGATGACACCGCCCTGATCAGCGGCCTGGGCGTGGATATCCAGGTGGACGAAGACGCGGGTGATGGCGGCGGCGACGCCGACACCGAATCCCGCCAGCGCCAGGGCGACGGTGCCGGCGGCGCCTTCACTTGGAGCAGCTCGGTCACCGCGACGCCCACCCCGGGCGCGGCCAACCCCACGCCTCCCGCTTCGGCCAGCCTCACCGGCGCCTATTCCGTGGACGGCGACACTCTCCGGGTGATCTTTGATATCGATCCGAGCCCCGTCGTGTCGGGCGATTTCAGCCTCACCGATTCCCAGAGCAGCGCCAGCGTGAACTCCGTTTCCAGTGTCGACGCCACGACCTATGACCTGGAACTCTCCGCCGCCCTCACCGATACCTCCAACGACACCATCGACTATACGCCCAACAGCAACCCGCAGACCTTTGTCGGCGGCTTGACCGATGTGACCGATATCCGCGCAGGAAGTGGCGATCTGGCCCTGGGCGCCGTCGTGACCCTCGATGTGGCCGTGGTGGCCGTTGATGGCAACGACGTGGCGCTGCAGGAACGCGGCGGAACCAGCCAGGCCGGCATCATTCTCTTCGACGGCGGCGTTGGCGGGACGGTGGCCCCGGATGAAGACATCGTGATCGCCGGCGAAGTCAGCGACTTCACCGACGGCGGCGGCAGCACGCGCCTCCAGCTCAACGTGAGCGAGCTCATCAGCAACGCGGGCGGCGCCGCGCTGACCCCCGTCAGCATTCCCTCCACGGATTTCCTCTTTGACAATCCCGACGGCTCGGCCCCGGCTGAGAACTATGAGGGCATGCTGATCCAGATTAACGAGAACCTGACCATCACGGATTACCTCAAAGGTTTCGGCGAGTCCGACCTGGAGGATCCGAGCAGCAACGTCCTGGTCATCGATGACACGTTCTTCGATTACTCTGGCGAAGGGTTCGGCAATGGTACCGTGCTGCAGGACGTGACCGGCGTGGCATGGGAAAGCTTCGGCGACTACAAGATCCAGCCGCGCGATGCCAACGACCTGACCGAGGTCACCTCCGTCTCCGACTGGATGATCCTCCACTAAGAACGCCTCTCCCCTCTTGGCTGCTCCGCGCCCTCCCGGCGCGGGGCAGCTTTTTCATGTCTTCCCCGATTTCATTTCACAGGAGCCTTTTCTCTCATGACGCGTTTTTCGATTTTTTCCATTCTTTCCGCTGGCCTTCTGACAGCCGCGGCGATTCCCGCCATGGCCCAGCCCTTCGACTACAGCATCGCTGTTCCCGAAGCGGACATCCTCGCCGCCACGGGCGCTTCCGGTGCCGAGCTGGACAGCGTGGCCGTCACTGATGACGCCAGCACGATCTATACGTTTGATTCCGACGGCGGCACCGACGGCATCATCCAGTATGATGTCGGCACAAGCACCGCCACGGTTTACGTGACCGAGGCGCAGATCGAAGCCGCGGGCGGCGGCAGCGGCGCTTCCTGCGACGATCTCGCCATGGACAGCAGCGGCACGCTGTACGCCCTGCTGCGCGTCAACGGCGGCGATAACTTTGTCGCGCGCATTCCCTCCGCCGGAACGGTGGAAGTCATGATCTCCACTGCCAACGGCCAGGGCGGCGACGCCATTGCCATCGACGAAGCGAACAACCGCCTGATCCTTGGCTATACAAACTTCTTCACGTCCAGCGTCGAGCAGGACCTGGTGCACGTGCCCCTGACGGCCAATGATGCCACGCCGACGGTGCTCATCAGCGAAGCGGACCTGAGCACGGCCCTTGGCGGCACGGCGCCCGGCATCGCCGACATCGCCGTGCAGAGCGACGGCACCGTGCTGTTCCTCAATGCCTTTGGCGAAGGAAACGCCGATGGCGATATCCTCCAGATCACGCCTGCCGGCGTGGCCAGCGCCTTTGCCGATAACGACGACCTGGTCGCGGCGTCAGGAACCACCACCGGCACGATCAACACCTCCGTGCTCGATGTGCTGTCCGACGACCGCGTCGTTCTCATCCATGGCGCGGCGGACGATTTCATCGTTGTTGGCGAGGCGGATGGCTCAAGCTGGTCCTTCGTGGCCGATGAACCGGCTCTCGAGTCTGACCCGGACCTTCCTGCTGGCTACGAACTCGATCTTCAGGGCAACGCCTTAGCAGTGGATGGCGCCGACGATATCTATTGGGCCGGCCAGACTCCCCCCAACGCGGTTATCAAGGCCACCGGCTTCTCGCAGACCCAGCAGCTTAACGCCGCCAGCTGGGAGCATTACGAGTAATCTGCTGCCTCCTTCCAGACGGCATTGGCTCGCCCGCGCTTCGGCGCGGGCGAGCGCCTTTTTATCGACCCGGTTGACGTTTCGAGGGAAAAAGAACCAGCTTTTTCAACAGGAGGCCGGGGAGCAATTTCCGAAGGCGGATGCACCCAGCGAGACACGCATCGGGAGGGAGCCCATGAGGACCCTGATTTTTGGAGGAGCGGCTTTTGCCGCACTGAACGGGGCGCTGGCCACCGCCCAGGTGGCTCATCCATTCGAACTGTCATCCCTCGACGGGACAAACGGCGCGACATTCCTGGCGGAGGAAGCGGGCGACCGGATCGGCGAGATCGTCGGCGGCGCGGGCGATGTGAACGGGGACGGGCTCGAGGATTTTCTGATCACGGCGTTCTTTGGCGATACGGCGGATGCCGGAAATGCCGGCCTCGTGTATCTCGTTTACGGCAAGCGGCGGGAATATGGGTCCAGCGGCTTGTTTGGTCTCGGTTCCTTCGACCCTTCGACGGACGGGCGGCTTTTCGCCGGAGCCTTTCCCGAGCAGTTTGCCGGTTTCTTTGCCAGCGGCGCGGGGGATGTGAATGGCGACGGCTTCTATGATCTGCTGATCGGCGCGCCGGGTTTTGATAACAGCCGGGGCGAAGTGTATGTGATCTATGGCCCGACGACGGACTTGCCGGGCCGCCTGATCGAGCTGAACAGCCTGGCCAGTGGCCAGGCGCTGCGAATTACTGGAAAGGCACAGGGCCATTTTCTCGGCCTTGCCGTTTCCGGGGCAGACGATGTGAACGGCGACGGCCTTGACGATGTGCTTTTCAGCGCTCCGGCGGTGGATGGAGATCGCGGCGAGGCATACCTGATATACGGCCGGGAGGGGACGCTCAGCCCGGACGGCACCATTGATCTTAACAATCTCGACGGCACCAATGGCGTGGCCTTCAAGGGGCTCAACGCCGGGGATGGCGTGGGGCGTGTGCTGACCAGCGCGGGGGACGTGAATGGAGACGGATATTCGGATATTTTGCTGAATGCGTGGCAGCTCGACCGCGGCGGCAATCCCGATTCCAACGAGGGCGGCGGTTATCTGATATACGGCTCGCCGGATGGCCCTGGCACGAATGGAACCTTTGATCTGGCTGCACTCGATGGAGACAACGGCTCGCTGATTCTCGGCGAAAATCCGGACGACAAAGTGGGCCGGAGCATGGCGGGTGTGGGCGATTTCAATGGCGACGGCTACGGCGACGTCATGATGAACGCCCGGGCCGCGGATGTTCCCGGCACCAGCCGGGCCGGGCGCGCGTATATACTCTATGGCGGCGAAGGCGGTATCGGCCCCGGCGGGCTCCTCGACTTGCAAACGCTCTCGGGCGAAGAGGGCACGGTGATCCGCAATTTCCAGGAGAATGCCTGGCTGTTCAATTCCGGAACGGCGGGCGATTGGAATCACGATGGCCTGATGGATTTCATGATCGGATCGATTCTGTTCGATGTGGATGGAAAGGGGGATGCGGGCCGCGTCTTTGTTGTCCATGGCAACAAGGAGGGCCTCGGTGACACGTTCGATCTTTCTGTGATTAACGGTTCGAATGGCTTATGGATGAACGGTGCGGGGGCGAAGCACGAGGCGGGGCGTTTCGTGTCTCCCGCCGGGGATTTGAACGATGACGGCAGGGTGGATTTGCTGGTCGGCGGGTCCGGCGATGCCGACGATCCGTCGCCGGAAATTCCCGGGCGCGTGCATCTCATTTATGGAGCGGGTGAACTCGTCCCCGCGTCCTATTCCACGTATATACAAGAGGGGGCCCAGGCGCCGCGGCCCGTGGGGGCTCTGCCTGGCGGGCGGGCGTCGATACCGGAATCGCGGCTTTGGATTGGCTTTGACGGCGGCGCGGGCCCGGGCGCGGAAGGCGCCAGCCTCGCCACGGTGGAGATTTCGTTCGATTCCATCTTTGGACAAACGGGCGTGGAGTCCGCGCCGGTGCAGTGGGACGTCTCAACCGGGCGCACGGGATGGACGCAGGCGACGCTCGTTCTTCATTATCTCAGCACGGAGGTGCTCGGCCTGGACGAATCGGAACTGACCGTGTTCCGGCGCGATGGATCAAACCTGGTGGAATTGTCCACGGTGCGCGAGCCGTCGAGAAACCGCCTTCTTGCGGAGACGGGTCAGCTCGGGGCTTTTGTGATCGGGCCCGAGGAATTGGACGCAACACCGACGCCGACCCCCACCCCGCCGCCCATCACACCAACGCCCACGCCCTTTGTTTCCCAGCGGGAAGTGCTCGACAATTTGCTGGGGAAAAGGAGCAGCACGGAGTTCATGGACTTTAACGAGGACGGCGCCATTGACAGCGCGGATGTTGTCGGGCTCGGGCAATAAGAAAGCGTATAGACAACTCCTCTTTATGGGAATGGGAAAGCGGGCGTGTACGCCTCGTCGTCAAGCTCTTGCTCGTCCTCATAATTGAAAGACACATTGCCGCTCCCGGGGCAGGGGGAAGTGTCTGTGTCAGATCAAGCGGCATGCACTTGCGATGACGATCAAGATGACGAGGACGAAGACTGCCTGGACAGTCTCGATAAAAACCTCACGTGGGGGAGGCGTAGCTGTGGAGGCCGCCGGAGAACCACGGCAGATAACTGACCCCGAGCCACGTGATCAGCACCATGATGAATCCGATGAGGCAGGCGGCGGCGCTCCAGCGGCCGCGCCATCCCATGACCATGCGCGAGTGCAAGTAGACCGTATAGGCAACCCATGTGATGAACGCCCAGGTTTCCTTGGGGTCCCAGCCCCAGAACCGGCCCCATGCGGTGTCGGCCCAGACGGCGCCAAGGGTGACCCCCAGCGTGAGAATCGGCCAGCCAACCTGGACGAGGCGGTAGGCGAATTCCTCGTTTTGCTGGAGCGTCATGGGCGGGTCGCCGCGCAGCAGTCCGGCCTTTAAAAACCCCGCGCGTATCAGATAGCCGCCCCCGGCGATGATTGCGGCGAGAACCAAAAGAGCGCCGGCGAGCAGCAGGCCAATCTCCACGGCATTGACCAGCATGTTGAGCAGGCCCGAGGAACTGCGCAGGAACATCTCGGCCCAGCGGATGAGTTGGTAGCCTCCGAGTAAAAGCAGGCCGCCGCCCCCGCCGCCAAGGCCCGCCAGGAGCGCCTGTCTTGCCGATAACGTGCGCACGATATAGACAAGGGCAAAAACTGCCGAAATGGCGAAGGCTGCATAGCTGACCAGCATCATGGTGACATGAATGTTGAGCCAATAGCTGTTGAGCACGGCGCGCAGCGGATGGAGGCGCGTTTCGTGGAGCGGCATCAGGCCCGCGCCGGTGAGAAGCAGAAACGCCACGATGGTCGAGCCAAGGCCGACGAGGCCCTTGCGTTGAATTGCCTCCATGACCAGGGCGATGAGGATCACCGCCCACGAGGTAAAGGTAATCGCCTCGAACATGTTGGACACGGGGATATGCCCCTTGAGGTAGAAACGAAGGGCAACCGCGAGCGTATGTACGCCAAAGCCCGCTCCGGCGGCGGCAAAGGAGGCCCAATACCACGAGCGGCCGCGAAAGAAGAAGTAGAGGCCGTAGAGGCATGCGGCGAAGAGATAAACCCACGCCGCTTTGCCGTAGGGATTCAGGCGGATATAGAAATTCTGAGCCTCGCGGTATCGCTCTGGAGGATAGAGGCGGCTGCGCTCGAGAAGGGAAAGAAACTGTTCTGCCGCCGGAACGACGATATCCGGCCTGTTGGCGAGAAACGCCTGCTGCATAGACAAATCAAATTGCCGCGCGGCCCGCTCCAGACCAAAGGATCCCCTCTCCATGCTCGCGGGTCGGATCCATTGTTCGTTTTCCGCTTCCATGCCCGGCACAATGAGGAAGTCCTGCCGCACCTGGGCCAGGGCCATGGTGTGCGTCAGCAGGCGTTCGCCGGCCCGGCGCAGGGGCTTCTGCTCTTCCACCTGCTTTTCCAGCTTGCGGCGTTGCTCGTGGAGAGCGCGCACTTCTTTCGGCGCATCCAGCAGTCCTTCGAGCTCGGCTTGCGTGATCGGATTCCGCTCATCCAATTCGAACTGGGACAGCACGCGGTCTTCCCGCCCCAGGCGGTGCACCTGCTCGACGGCGTTGACCAGCTTGCGCACGCGGTCCAGTTCGTTCCTCCGCTCCGAAGCATCTTCCAGCCATTGAATCAGCTTGTTGAGCCCATCGCTGCCGCGCACCATGTTGGCGGAAACCCATTTCC
>CAYFUR010000020.1:0-44145 GCA_964346275.1 uncultured Candidatus Sumerlaeota bacterium | reverse complement strand
AGCCGTCTTCGAGCGCGAATTCGCCCAGGCCGTGGGAGCGCGCCACGCCATCGCCGTTGCCAACGGCACGGCGGCTCTCGAAATCATCCTCCAGGCGGCTGGAATGGCCCCGGGCGACGAAGTCATCGTTCCGGCGATCAACTTCGTCGCGGTGCTCAATGCCCTGCGGCGCCTCCGCGCCGTGGTGGTTCTGGCCGATTCCGTTTCCGAGGACGATCTCACGCTTTGCCTGGACGACGTCCGCCGCAAGATCACGCCCCAAACGCGCATGGTTGTTTCCATGCCCCACGGCGGTTTTTGCCCCGACATGGAAGGACTCGAAAAGCTTTGCCGCGAGCGCGGCCTCGATCTTGTCGAGGATGCTTGCCACGCTCCCCTGGCAAAGTGCGGCGGGCGGCCTATCGGGACCTTTGGCCTCGCGGCAGCGTGGAGTTTTTTCGGCAACAAGAACCTGACCACCGGCGAGGGGGGCATGATCACGACAGACGACGAGGATTTCGCGGCCCAGTGCCGCCTCATGCGCTCTCACGGCATCACCAAAACAACGTGGGATCGCGCCCGAGGGCATGCCTCGCAATACGACGTTGTCCTGGCGGGAACCAATGCCCGCCTTGATGAAATCCACGCCGCCATCGGCCGCGAACAGCTTCGCAAACTCCCCCAGGCAACAGAGAACCGCCGCCTTGCTTCCGAAAAACTTCGGCGCGCCATCGAGGAGCAGAGTATTCCCGGCCTGCGAATTCCGTATCGCCAGCCCCGCGGCAACCCCTCCTGGCACCTGTTTGTGGTTCTTCTGCCGCCAAAGGCCTATCGCCTGCCGCTGATGAATCGCCTCCGCGAACGAGGCATTCAGACGTCTATACATTACATCCCTCTCCATCGTTTTTCGGGAACGCAGGAGTACTTTGAAAGCACGGGGCGGGCAGGCTCTCTTCCGGTTACCGAGTCCGTGGAAAACCGCATTCTGACCCTCCCGCTTTTTCCCGCCATGACCGAAGAACAAATCGATCATATTGCGTCTTCGCTCGCCGAATGCCTGAGAATCAGGCGATTGCCTTCCCACGGAGTTCAACATGAATGAATTGCCAGAAGACCACGAGAAACGCCTCCAGCGCGCCCGGCTCTCCCTCGATGGACTTTCCATCGGTGATGCCTTCGGCGAAAAGTTTTTCTTCCCCGAAGCTGCTCAAGGGATCAGCGAGCGCGAACTCGCCGGCCCTCCCTGGCATTTTACGGACGACTCCGTCATGGCCTGCGGGATCTATACGGTCTTGAAGAAGTTTGGAGAAATTGACCAGGACGCACTCGCCGAGGCGTTCGCCCATAATTATGCCAGCGACCCCATGCGCGGCTATGGCGGGATGGCCCACCGGATTCTCACCTCGATCTCTGAAGGCCAGTCCTGGAAAAGAACCAGCTGCGCCGCTTTCGGCGGAACGGGTTCCATGGGAAACGGGGGGGCGATGCGCGTCGCGCCGCTGGGGGCTTATTTCGCCTTTGCAGAGCCGGCGGAGATCGTGCGCCAGGCACGCCACTCCGCGGAAGTGACCCATGCCCACGCCGAAGGCCAGGCGGGAGCCGCGGCCATTGCGCTTGGTGCCGCGTGGTGCGAACTCTGGCACGAAGGGGAGATGAACGAGCGGGAAATGCGCCTGATCGATTTTGTCTATCAATATATGCCGGAAGGCGATACGCGCGAAGCCATCGGGCGCGCCCGCGAATTGCCACTGGACAGCCCGATCCAGGAGGCCGTGGGCCTTTTGGGCAATGGCTCGCGGATCATCGCACCGGACACGGCGCCGTTCTGCGTCTGGATTGCTTCCAGCCATTTCCGGAATTACGAAGAAGCGCTCTGGCAAACGGTATCGGCCGGCGGCGACCTCGATACAAACGCCGCCATCGTGGGGGGAATGGTGATCCTCTCCGCCAAGGAGGAAACCGTTCCCGCCGAGTGGCTCGACGCGCGCGAGCCCCTCGGCGAGTTTCTTTCCTGAAATTCCTCAGGGCAGGAGATACGGCTCGTCCGGCCCGATGCTCGGCCCGGAGAAAAAGAGATTGCCATCGCTCACGGTCCCATTGGTCGGGTCATAGGGGGAAACGGATTCACCAAGCCATGCCGGCCAAAGATCCGGCCCGGAGCTTCTCATGCTCCAGAGGACGGACTGGGGTGCCCGGGAAATGCGGGCCCAGGTCGTGACGGACTCTGGATCGCCATTGGGCTTGATGCGCGACGCATAATCATAGGTCAGCGGATAAACAAAATCATCCGTCGTGGCGGGGAACGCATAGGGATTGTGCGGCTTCGACGAAGTGTGTTCGAGGATTTTTCCTTTGTTGGCGAAGGGATCGCTGGGGATCGACGTCATGTAGCTGATGGGCGTGGTCAAGTGCGCCAGCCGCCGAACATAGGCCAGGACGCCGCTGCTGGCATCGGGGGGATACTTGTTCCGGTCCACCCGGTACATCTCCAGGGCGGTGGCGATGGTGCGCATGTCCGACTTGGCCCGCGAGACTTTCGACCGCGTCTGGGCTTCAAGAAAGTTCGGGACAGCGATCGCCGCAACAATCGCAATGATCGCCACAACGATCAGCAGTTCGATCAGGGTGAAGGCTCGTTTCGGCATAAGTGCAACTCCCGCTTCAAAAAGATGAGGGGGCAGGGCTGATTGCCACGGGCAACGAACCTGAGAGCCCGGCTCGTACAAAATCAAGTCTTCATTCGACGGGATTTCGCGGATAATCGGTATAGACCGAGAAAAACCGGTCCTTAAAGGCCTCCCAGCGCCCGTCTGCGAGGGCCGCGCGCATCTCTTCGCAAAGCCGCAAAAGAAACCGCACGTTGTGGATGCTCGAAAGGATGCTGGCCAGAATTTCGTCGGAGCGATGGAGGTGATGGAGATAAGCGCGGCTGAACCCTTCCCGGCAGGTGTGGCAATCGCACCCCTCCTGGATCGGGTTGGGATCCCGGCGGAAACGGGCGTTGCGCAAGTTGATCGTGCCGCCGGGAACAAACATCCGGGCGTTCCGGGCGTTGCGCGTCGGCAACACGCAATCAAACAAATCCACGCCCCGATCCACCGCCCAAACCAGGTAGTCCGGCGTGCCGACACCCATCATATATCGCGGGCGATCGCCGGGCATCTGCTCCACGCTGACCTCCAGCATGCGGAATGTTGTGCCCTTCTCCTCGCCCACCGCCAGCCCGCCGATTGCATAGCCCGCGGCTTCCGGCAGCATATCAATCGTCCGGCGCGCGGAATCCACGCGAAGCGGCTCGGTCATGCCTCCTTGCACGATGGGAAACATCCGCTGATGGGGCTTCAGGTCCACGGAAGCGCAGCGTTCGAGCCAACGCAGGGTTCGCTCGGTGCTTTGCTTCAGCGTATCCCCGGTCATTTCCACCGAGGGACACTCGTCGAAGGCCATGACAATATTCGCGCCGAGAGCGCGCTGGATCTCCATGGCCTTTTCCGGCGAAAGAAACAACTTGGCCCCGTCAACGGGCGACTGAAACGCCACGCCCTCCTCGCTGATCTGCCGCATATCCGTCAGGGAGAAGACCTGGAAACCGCCGGAATCCGTGAGGATCGGGCCGTCATAGTTCATAAACTGGTGCAATTCGCCCAATTCTTCGATCAACAGCTCCCCCGGCCGTAGGTGCAGATGGAATGTGTTGGCGAGGATGATCTGAGCCCCCATCTCGTGGAGGTCTTTTGGGGCCAGCGCCTTCACTGCCGCCCTCGTGCCCACGGGCATGAAACAGGGAGTCTCCACCACACCGCGCGGCGTGTAAAATCGGCCGCGGCGGGCCAGGCCTTCATTTTTCAGCACGTCGAATTCGAAAGCCATCGCGGCCTCCTGCGTGGCGCATGGAACCCCGCTTGAGGCTTGGGAGCAACCGGGAACGAATGGTTCAAAGTCCATTTTCTGGCCAGGAATCAGGATTCTCCCCGCTTCGGACATAAGTTCTCAGAATTCCGTGCTTGATCCCATCACCGGCGAATGAGACTTTTTTTCGACCTTGCCGACTCGATGGGGCGGGAGATTGCTTCTTCTATGAAAGTCCTGATTGTCGAAGATGATCCAGCGGTCAGCTATTTCCTGGAACAGGTCGTTCTGACCTCTGGACATGAGCCAGAGGTCGTGGCGGACGCGGAGTCTGCCCATCACGCTTATCAAAAGTTCCAGCCCCACCTGATTCTCTCCGATTACCTGCTTCCAATGGGCTCGGGGATGGAACTCCTGGAAAAGATCCGCAAAACCGATAGCGATGTCATTTTCATTATCATGACGGGCCATGGCTCGGAGGAAACCGCAACCCAGGCACTGGAACTCCGGGCAAACAACTATCTCACAAAGCCCATTCGCTATGAAGTGCTCTCCACTTTGCTGGCGAAATACGACGAACTTGTCCACACGCGCAGCATGCGCCAGGAAATCCGCCGCATGGTCATTCGGCGGGAAACGGAAATCGTGATCGATAATCGCGTGGAAATTGTCTCCGAGGTCTCGGACTTTCTCACCGGCGAGGCGGCACCGTTCCTCACCGAGGAGGAAAGATTCGGGGTTCAACTGGGCCTTTACGAGTTGATTTCCAACGCCATTGAGCACGGCAACCTGGGGATCACCTACGAAGAAAAGAACCAGGCGCTTTTCGAGGGATCCAACCGCTACATCGATTTGATGAATCGCCGCCGTGCTGATCCGGAACGCGAGAGACGCCGCGTCCGTATCCGTTACCATCTCGATGATGGCAAGCTCGAATGGCTGATCAGCGACGAGGGCGAAGGCTTTGATTGGTATCGGCTGCCGAACCCATTGGCCGGGAGCAACTATGAGAAACTCTGCGGGCGCGGTATTTTTCTCGCCCGCTTTCAATTCGATGAGTTGAGTTTCCTCGGCACCGGAAACCGCGTCCGAGTAACGAAAAAAAGAAGCCGCGCAAGCGCCGAAAACCCACTGCCCCGCCAATCAAGTATTCCACACCAATGAATCCCGAAGTTTTCCCTCCCACCAGCGAAGAATTGGGCGAACGGCTCGCCGAACTGCTGGCCGAAGCGCGAGACGCGGGCCTCCCCTTTGACGTCTATACAATCGGAGCATCCCGCGAGGGCCGTCCACTCTATGCGGTGGCGGCCGGTGAAGGCCCTGTCCGCGTATCGATCACCGCCGGCGCCCATTCCGACGAGCCCGGCGGCCCGCTGGCTGCAATGACTCTGATTCGCTGGCTCCTCCGCGATCAGGAAGGGCGCGGCTGGCTCGCGAGGGCGGCCTGGAGAATCTGCCCTCACGTCAACCCCGACGGGGCCGAGCGCAATGCCGCCTGGTTCCGGGAACCACCGGATATCGAAACTTACGCGCACCATGTCTTTCGCGAGCCGCCCGGCGAGGATGTGGAGTTCAACTATCCCGCTGAGAACCAGGGGCGCCCGGCCCGTCCCGAAAACCAGGCTGCCGCCTCCTTTCTGCGCTCTGGCGGGCCATACCATCTGCATTTTTCCCTGCATGGCATGGCTTACGCCGAAGGCGCCTGGTGGCTGATCGGCAAGGACTGGGTGGATCGAACAAAAGGCCTTCGCGAGCGCCTGGCCTCGCTTTTTGCCCGGAAGGAGTGGGGCGTTCACGATATTGAGCGCCGGGGTGAAAAAGGATTCACGCGGATCGAGCGCGGATTTTCCACAACACCAACATCGACGGCCATGCGCGAGTTTTTCCTCGGTGAGAATGATCCCGAGACCGCCCAGCTTTTCCTGCCGAGCAGCATGGAGTTCGTCCAATCGCTTGGTGGCGATCCTCTCGTGATGGTCAGCGAGCTTCCTATCTTCCGGCTCCATGGAGGGGGAGAAATTCCCGACCCCCCCGGCCAGGATACTCCCTTTTTGAGTTTTCGCGGGCGTTTGAAAGAGGCACAAAAACAGCTCCAAAGCGGCAATAGCGAGCCGCTGCGGGATTTAGTCCGCGAATTCGACGTTCGACCCGTTTCTTTCGCGAAACAGGCAGAAACACTCGTCGAAGCAGTCATTGCCGCGGCCCAGTTTATAGAGGAAAAACAGCTTTCTTGAACAACTGCACTCCGGAAGAATTGAAAAAGAGAATTGAAGAGAAAAGCGCACCGCTCCTCATTGACGTCCGTGAAGCCGATGAGGTTGAGATCTGCCGCCTGCCCGGCGCGCGCCACGTCCCTGTCGGCGAAGTTCCGCAACGGGAGGGTGAGCTGGCGACTCACAAAGACGAAGAAATCATTGTTTACTGCCACCACGGAATCCGCTCCGCCAGCGTCCAGAACTTTCTCCTCGCCCAGGGCTTCCAGAATGTTCGAAACCTGACCGGCGGAATAGACGCCTATTCCGTCGAAGTCGATCCCTCCGTCCCCCGATACTAACGATCAGGAACAAAACGGTATGGCCTCGCATCATCATCACCACCACTCCCATCACCATGATCACAGCCACTCGCACGAGGCGGCGTCGCGGGGGACTGTCTCCTTCTTGTATATCGATCCCGTCGCAGGCGCTTCCGGGGATATGTTTCTCGGCGCCCTGGTCGATTTGGGTGCGGATTTCGAGCAGCTGAAATCCGGCCTGGGGAAGCTCAAAGTCCCCGGCTTCGACTTGATATCCCACGAAGTGAAACGCCACACCATCGGTGCGAGAAAAGTGGATGTGATTGTCGAGGACGAGCCGCACCCGCATCGCCATGCCCGGGATCTGGTCGATCTCGTGGAAGCCGCCACTTTACCGGACCGGGTGAAAGAGCGCGCTCGCCGAATCATCTGGAAACTGGCGGAAGCCGAAGCCGCTGCGCACCGCATGCCAGTCGAGAAAGTTCACTTTCACGAAGTGGGCGGGCTCGATTGCCTCGTCGATATCGTGGGGACATGCATCGGCCTGGAGTTGCTTGATATAGACAGGATTCTCAGCGGGCCCGTCGCCGTCGGCACGGGAGTTGTCCCTTGCGCACACGGCAAAATGCCGCTCCCAGCGCCCGGAACTCTCGGCATCCTGAAAGACTTTCCTATCCGCAAGACAACCCTCGAGGGCGAAATGACAACCCCCACGGGAGCCGCGATTATTGCCGCCCTGGCCACGCCGGTCCTCGATGCCCAGACAATGATTCCCCGCCGGATCGGCTATGGAGCCGGGACGAAGGACAAGCGCCAGATCGCCAACATGCTACGCCTTGTGATCGCTGAAACGGACGCGCGCTTTCTTCCTGGCGAGCGCCACGCTCATGGCCATGAACACACACACTACCCCACCGGGGAGGCGGTGCTCCAGGCATCGAAATAAGCGAGGCTCGTTGTTTGGAGCTTTGTGGGAGTTTATTTCATGCATTCGAACGCCAGCAGCGTCACGTCATCCGTAATCCGGGAATTGGCCGCGTGGCGTTCGAACTCCATGAGCAGCAGCACGGGGACCTGGCGCAGCGGAGCCATATCGGCATTGCCGAGAAAATCAAGCAATCGGTCTCCCTCGAGGTACCCCCCGTCCCAGGAGGGCGACTCGGTCCAGCCATCTGTATAGATGATCACCCGGTCGCCAGGATCCAGCTTCCTCTCTGTCTCTTCAGCAATTTCGGGGTCTATGTCCGACAAGCCAATGGGAAAAGTCTGCTCGTGGGAGAGGTATTCCGGATTTGAGCCCCCCCGGCAAATCACCGCGGGGGGATGCGCGCCGCTTGCGTAGACGAGGGTACTGCTTACTGGCTCCCACAACCCGAGCCACATGGTCACGAATTGTTCCGGCTCCAGTTCTTTCTGCAGCCAGGTCGAAAGCTGCCAAAGGACCCGTCCCGGTCCATGGCCCGGTTCTGCTTCCTCAAGAGCCACTCCGAGCAAGGCGCGCGTGGTCGCCGTGGCGACCGCTGCCGCGGCGCCGTGGCCGGACACATCTCCCATGCAAACGGCCACGCGGCCATCGGATAGCGCACGCACAAGATAAAAATCTCCTCCAACATCCGCGCAAGGGCGGCAGTGGGCGGCAAAATCCAACCCCGCCATGGGGCGAAAGTCGTGTTCGAGGAATCGCGCGTGGAGTGTCGAGATCTGGTCCATCTGGCGCTGCTTCGCCATGAAGGCTTTCTTCAGGCCTGTTTCGCTCGCGCGGAGCGTCTGTTCAGCGCGGCGGCGCTGTGTGATGTCGCGAAAAACCGAAAGGAAATAAGTCGCTCCGCCTGCCTCAACCGTCGAAATCGTAAACTCCACCTGGATTTCTTCGCCATCACCCCGGATGGCCGAACTCTCCATGGGCACATTGATCTCATGTTCCGGATCGCCATAGATGGGAAGCGTCGGCTCATCTGCCTCCAACAAATCCGCCAGTCGCTTTCGAAGCAGTTCCCTGTGAGGAAAAGCAAAGATCCGTGCGGCCTGAGCGTTCGCCTCCACGATACGCTGGCGCCGGTCCTCCAGAAGGACGGCCTCACAGGAGGCCCCGAAAAACCGGTGGAACCATTCGCTCAGGCTCTCCGGGATTCGTTGGGAGTTTTTCGGCTGGGATTCTCTCATGTGGCTCTTTGGGTCTTTGTTTGCAGTCCCTATCCTATCAGGGCAATTCTGATTCCCGCCGCCAGATAACTTCAATTGGTATGTCGTATTCCACCAGAAGCCCGCTTGGAATTCACTGATTTCGCGGCTTCCATCCTTTCCTTCTTTCATCAGGCCTGGAATGGGCTGCCGCCCTGCCTCACGGATGGGACAGGGCCGGAAAACACCTTCGCCGTGCCGGGTTCTCTTGACCTGACCGGGGAAGCCGTGGCTCCCTTTTCACCGGTCAAAATATGCAATTTGCGTTCGCCTTTTCCGGGACTCTTCGGTCTGGCGACACGCTTCTCCCGCAAAAAACTCAGAAAGAGAGAAACGCTATGGGTAAACGAGCCAAGATCTCGATCATCGGTGCTGGCAACATTGGAGCGACGGCCGCTCACTGGGCGGCATCCAAAGAACTGGGCGATGTCGTTCTCGTCGATATCGCCGAGGGCATGCCCCAGGGAAAGGGTCTCGATCTCTTCCAGGCCTCGCCGGTCGAGGGATTCGACAGCAAAATCGTCGGGTCCAATGGCTATGAGGAGACGGCCGGATCGGACATCGTCATCATCACCGCCGGCCTGCCTCGCAAGCCGGGCATGAGCCGCGACGACTTGCTCGCCACCAACGCCAAGATCGTCCACGAATGCGCCACCAATGCGGCAAAACAAAGCCCCGACTCGGTGATCATCGTCATCAGCAATCCCCTTGATGCCATGTGTACCGTCGCCCTGCGTGCCTCGGGCTTTCCGAAAAACCGTGTCGTGGGCATGGCGGGCATTCTTGATACCGCCCGCTATCGCGCGTTTCTGGCGGAAGCAATCAACGTCTCCGTGGAAGACATCCAGGCGCTGGTCCTCGGCGGCCACGGCGATGCCATGGTGCCTCTCATCAGCTATACCACCGTCAGCGGCATCCCGGTCACCCAGCTCATTGCCAGGGACAAGCTCGACGCCATCGTCGAGCGCACGCGCAAGGGCGGTGGCGAGATCGTCGGCCTCCTCAAGACCGGCTCCGCTTTCTACGCTCCTTCCGCGGCAGGCGTCCAAATGGCCGAAGCCATTCTCAAGGACAAGAAGCGCATTCTTCCCTGCGCCGCTTATCTGGAAGGTGAATACGGGCTGGATGGAATCTACATTGGCGTTCCCGTTCTTCTTGGTGGCTCCGGAGTCGAGAAGGTTATCGAAGTCGAGCTTTCCGATCATGAAAAAGAAGAACTGGCCAAGAGCGCCGCGGGCGTGAAGGAACTCGTCGACAAACTGTAAACCAAGCGTTTACCACGCTGAATTCCGGGGCCTTTCGCCAATGCGCGAAAGGCCTCGCGTGTTTTTGCCCCTTGCTCTCCTTGACGAGTCAGGGCTCGACTATCCGGACTCTCGAAGCGATAATTATCTGGACCAGGAAGCCTATGCGTCCGTTGCCGACCATCACCGTCATCATTTGCGCCCGGAACGCCGCGGGGCACCTGGTGCGGTCCATCCCGGCGGCCATGGGCCAGGACTATCCCTCCTGGCGCTACAAAGTCCTGGTTGTCGATAACGGGTCCAGCGACGACACAGCGGATGTGGCCCGCCGCCTTGGCGCGGCCGTGCGCCAATGTCCCCGCCCCGGTGTGGCTCGCGCCCGCCAATACGGCTGGAAAATCGCCCGTTCGGAGCTGGTGGCCTATCTCGACGCCGACTGCGAGCCTCCCAGCACCTGGCTTCCCCGCCTCGTCAACGCCTTTGAGAAAGACCAAAAGCTCGGCGCCGCCGGCGTCCGGCTCATGAGCGCCCAGCCGCGCACTCTGGCAGAGCGCCATATCATCGAAGCCCGTGTGCTCGACACCGACCGTTTCTGGAGCACCAACGCCCTCCAATGGCCCTTCCTCGTCACCGCCGGCATGATCGTCCGCCGCCAGGCTCTCGGCGAAGTGGGCGGCTTCGACCTCCAACTCGGCACCGATACCGGGGAGGATGCGGATCTTTGCTGGCGGCTCGAGCGAGCCGGATGGCGCGTCCGCTATGACCCATCCGTTGAAATTGTCCATCACCACCGTGCCACCATCGAAGCCATGGCCCGCCAGGTTTATTGGTATGGACGCAGCAGTTCGGCCCTCTTTGCCAGGTGGCGCGAAGAGCTGGGCTGGCGCCGATTCACCGACTGGGGGCCATACCGCCGCCTGGCGGCCGGGCTGCTTTGGGCCGTCCCATCGCTCCTTTCCCGCAAAGAACCCTATGATCGCTGGCGGCCGCTTCTGGAGGCCCTTGATGCCGCTGCTTTTCTGTCGGGCAAGTGGGAAGGAGCCGTGAAAAACGGCGTGCTCTTTCTTTAATCTTGTGCGCGTTCGAAAGACGGCAGCAAACTTCACCGTTCAGGAGCCAGTCCACTATCCCACACGGAGAAATGCTGGCATTCCCTGTCTCCGCACCCCCCTCGGCAGGTGGAACACGATGGATTCGAAGCAGTCTCGATTGATCCAGATTATAGCCGGCGTAATCATCCTTGGCGCCATGGCGGCACTTGTAGTCAGCCAGCTTCGCAACGGGGAACAAATCGCCGTCACATCCCAGAATCGGGAGGCGTCCGGAAAAATCCGCTTGTCGGGAGACGCTCGCGAGGGCGAGGAGGGGGTTCTGCGCGTGAACATTGACGACGAAATTCCCGACGATCCCACACCGGCCCCAACTCCCCCGCCATCGCCAACGCCCCAGCCGACTCAGGAAGCTCCGGGAACACCGGCACCAAATTCCGGCAATACCACCGGCGGGCCCAGCAGTCCAGGCCAGGCCAATGCGCTGAATCAGGACCGCCCGGAACGCACGCCGTTCCCCGACCCGAGGAGAATGACCCCGGCCGGCGATGTCGAGCTGAACCCGGAGGATCCCGTCGGCCTTCCGGATATCCCCGACAGAATGTTCGCCTTGAACGCGGGGCGCCGCGGCCCCGGGAGGGGTGCTAACAGGACACCATCCGCGGCCACGCCAACGCCCAATCCAACGAGGACCCCCGGCCCCGACGATACAGCAACGCCGACCTCGAATGGCGACGAGTCCCCCTCGCCGTCTCCCTCGCCAACGGAAGAAATCGGCCAGGCGTCCATCTATCTCAGCCCCAGCAGTGCAACCGTCCCCGCCGGCGAAGCCGTGGCCCTTGATCTGTATATGGATGTTCAGGGAGAAGCAGCCGGCGGATACACGACAATCGTTCTTTTCAATCCGCTGAATGTTCAGGTGGATGCCCTCTACGATGGCGGGAATGTCTGGCTGGGCCAGCCTTTCGTCGCCGCGGTGAACAATGATCGGGGGTCCATTCAGTTGAGCAGCGCCCAGGGCTCCGTCATGGACGAGCCGACTGGCCGTGTGCATCTCGCGCAGATTTACTTCCTTGGAATGGAACCGGGCACCGCCCAGATTCAGCTGGTGGAGTCCGAAGTATCCAGCACCTTGCCACGCCGCATGCATCTTTTGCGGCAGAGCGGGGCGACGATCGAAGTGACCGAAGCCCTTCAGCAACCCGGCCCCGAAGAGTAAGGATTCAGTCTTTAAGAAGCGACCGGATTTCCGAATGGAAATCCTGCAGGTCGCGGAACTGCTTATAGACAGAGGCGAAACGGATATAGGCCACCTTGTCGATGTCTTTCAGCCTCTTGAGGATCAGCTTGCCGAGCTGCTCCGTTGTGACTTCCTGGGTCGGACTCTTAAAGGCCTCCCGCTCCACATAATGGACAATGCTGTCGACTTGGGCCTGAGTCACCGGGCGTTTCCGGCAGGCCTTCTCGATCCCCTTGCGGAGCCGGTCCTGCGAGTAAGGCACGCGGTTGCCCTGGCGCTTGATGACCGTTTTCTCCGCCTTTTCCACGGTTTCAAAGGTTGTGAAACGCCCTTCGCAAACGGGGCATTCCCGCCGGCGGCGGATGCTCTCCCCGCCATTGGCGGGGCGGGAATTGATCACCCGTGTCTCAAGGCTTCCACAAAATGGGCATTTCATGAGGTTTTAGCCGAAAAACACAAGACATGGCATTCAATCATATTCACCTCTTTAGATGAGTCCCGACGCGCCAGCGATGTCAACGGCTGTTGCTCAGCCCCCGGAAAATCACAAAAGGCCGGTCCACAACACGCGGACCGGCCCGAAACAGTTGAAGAGGAGGGGAAGGAATTTGGTTCTTACAGATGCTTGTCGATCATCTTCGCCATCTGATCTTTGGGGACAGCACCAACGGCTGTTTCCACGATTTCACCGTTCTTGAACACGACCAGCGTCGGGACGCTGGTAATGCCAAAGCGGGCAGCCGTGTTCGGCGCCTTGTCCACATCGACTTTCGCCACGACGGCTTTTCCATCGTAATCTCCGCCAAGCTCCTCGACAAAGGGCTCGATGCGCTTGCATGGAGGGCACCATTCAGCACCAAAGTCCACGAAAACAGGCTTATCGGCTTTCAGCACCGTTTCTTCAAAAGTCGAATCTTCAATGTTAACGACAGCTTCAGCCATGATCATTTCTCCAACCGGATATAATTCAGCGGGGATCCCGCTATTTCAGCCGAACCAATGCACCGACTGTGCCAAGTCAGGCTACTCGCTTGCTGGCGCTCCCATGATCACCTGCCCCGCGTCCACAAAGACGGTCTGGCCCGTGATGCCCGACGCCATTTCGCTCAGGAGAAACGCCGCCGCGTTTCCGACTTCCTCCTGGGTCACATTGCGCCCCAGCGGGCTTTTTTGCGCTGCTTCCTCCAACATTTTCGAGAAGCCGCTGATGCCGCGCGCCGCCAGAGTCTTTATCGGCCCGGCGCTGATGGCATTCACGCGGACGTTTTTTCGGCCAGCATCCCATGCGGCATAGCGCAAGGCCGCTTCCAGTGTTGTCTTCGCAATGCCCATCAGATTGTAGTTCGGATAGACTTTGCTGGTATCGTAGGTGAGCGCCACAACAGTTCCTCCACCGGACTTCTCGAAAAGCGGCATCGCTCCGCGCAAAAGCTCCAAAAGCGTGTAGGCGCTGACATGAAGGGCCGTATTCCAGCCTTCCAGAGGCGTTTTGATCAGCCCCGGCGTCAGATCTTCCTTCGGCGCATAAGCGATTGAATGGACCAGGCCGTCGAGGCCGCCCCATTCCTTGTCCAATTGCGCGAAGACATGATTCACCGAATCCGTGGACGTCGCATCCATTTCGTAGCAGGGAATATTCGGTTCGACGGAATCGGCGAGTTCTTTCACCCGCCCCGCCAGCCGCTCGTTCTGATAGGTCAGGGCCACCTGAGCCCCCTGGGCCACCAGGGACTCGGTTATTCCCCAGGCGATAGACGAGCGATTGGCCACGCCAACCACCAGGACTTTTCGATCTTTCATTATCATGTGGATCACAAAACCTCGACAGAGAATAGACGCAGATGGAACGGGCGCCCCCCGGTGAAGGGCAAGGCAAAGAATCTCCTCGCCTCGGCCGCACACAGAAATCCTTTAACCAGCCGAGCCGCCGCGGGCTTTTTTTGGTCGCCCACTCGAAGGCGTTTCCTTTACAGATTCAGGCGCTGAGATTCAACCCTCTGGTGTTCCCGTCATGAAAGCAGCCAAGGAACCAAGGCACCTTTACCTCATATACGGCAATAATGAAACCGCCGTCAGCAACGCCCGCTATGAGCTGGTTACGAGCCTCCTTACGCCGGAGGAGCGCGATTCGGGCCTGACCGAGATCGAGGCGCCCGCGAATCAACCGCTGACGCTCGACCGCGCCATGGACGAAATCCTGGGCGAGTTGGGAACGGCTTCTTTCCTGGCCGATTCCCGCCGGGTGGTGGTTGTGCACCAGTTGCGCGACCTCTTGAGCACGGGGCGCCGCGGCCGCGGCAAATCCCAGGGGAAAAAAGCCTCCGCCCGCCAGGAGTCGTTTCTCAACTGGCTGCGCGACGTGTTGCCAACGACGGAGAACATCGCCATTTTCGTCTGCACGGAAAGCGATGAAAAACAGCGCACGGTCGACGAAAAATCCGATCTCTTCCAGTTTCTGAAGAAACACGGCGAAGTCATCCAGCGCCGGGAGAAGGCGCTGAATTTTGAATTCGAGGACAACCTCCTGTCCGGCAACGGCCCTGGCGCCTTGATGGTGCTGCGCGATTGGATCAAGCGCGCGGGCAATGATTCCAGCGGCCGCCTGCGCATCTATACGACCCTCTCCGGCGTTGTGGAGTTATCCCTCCAGGCCGCCTGCCAGCAGGAGGGCCGCGAACGGGGTGTGCCCAACGCCCACATAGCCGTGAACGATTTCCCCAATCTGCAGCGAATCCCGGACTGGAAAGCAAAAAAGATCCGCCAGTTTGCCCAGCGTTTTTCCACGGATCAGCTTCACCGCATCGTGGCGCGCCTGAACAAATTGCAGCGGCTGATGTATCCCAGCGGCGATGAAAACTATGTCGCCAACTGGGAAGACTACATCGAAGTGGTCGTGATGGAACTGACCCTCGCCCGCCATTAGCCGGGATCTATTTCTTCCGATACAGCATGGAATGGATGGGATGCCCGGCTTCCAGCGCCTTCCGTTGATAGTTTGTGGGAATATCGTCCGGGTCGGGCTCCAGGTCCAACCGCCTGTCGTATATCTTGTCGAGAAACGGCGCATTGTCCAGCAGCTCGATAATCACTTCGTAGTATGAAGTAATATCCGTCTTTACGGTGAGCGGTGCTCCGGGCTTCATGGTCCGCTCCAGTGCGGGAAGGAGCCGCGGGGCGAAAAGGCGCCGCTTGTGGTGGCGCTTTTTGAACCAGGGATCGCTGTAAAGGATGATATACGCGTCCACGGACTGATCGGGAACATATTCTTCGAGGAAATAGAAGGCGTCGCAATGCAAGGCCCGGGTGTTCAGCAGATCGCGCCGCCGCCACTTATCCTTGGCGCGGTAAAACTGCTTCTTGTCCTTTTCAATGCCGAGGAAATTCACTTCGGGCCGGCGAGCCGCTTCGTGGGCGAGGAAAAGCCCGCTGCCAAAGCCGATTTCGATCTCCGTCGGGGCTTCCCGCCCGAAAATTCCCGCAAAATCAAGAGGCCTGGGAAGCTCCGCCAGCGGCAGCCCCAGGTCCCAGCCGCCCGCCGGATCACGCTGGAGCGGCGGATCACAGGCAGATGGATCGATCGATGTCTGGCCTTGCTGTTCGCTCATGCTTTCTCCCGGGAGGGTTCGCCAAGAAAAGCTTCGATATTCGTTCCCGAGACAGTGGCGTCGTGCTCGCTTTGGAGAATTTTCCACGCATAGAGCCCGATCAGGCGCTTCACGGCGTCCGTGACATCCGGCCGCGCGAGCCTCTCCAGGGAAAGCGTCACGGTGTTTTCTTTTTCCTGGATTCGCACAAAGAAGCTCTTTGCGAATCCCCGTTCGACGGTCAGGCTGCGCACCAGAACGGATTTCCTGTCGGAAGCGAGATAGGCCTCCTCGGCCTTAAACTGCGTGTTGTTTTCCGCAAACTGCGTTGGCTCGAAAGCGAGCCAGATGGCTTCCGCCGAGACAGGGCCTTCTATCACGACATGGGGCATGGTTCTTCACCTCGATAAAGTCTATCTTTCTAGACAGGCAGAGTTTTGAGTTCCTTCGGCGATTTGGAAAGCACCTTCGCGCCTTTTTCCGTGAGGACGATATAATCCTCGATGCGGACCCCGCCGACCCCGGGCAGATAAATCCCCGGTTCGATAGTGACGACATTTCCCGCCTGGAGGCGATAATCCCCCGCGCTCGGGCTCAGCCTCGGCCCTTCATGAATTTCCAGCCCGACTCCATGGCCAAGTCCATGGCCGAAGTACTTGCCATAGCCCGCACTTTCTATGACGTCCCTGGCCAGGGCGTCTACTTCCTTGCCGGTCATCCCGGGCCGGATTTCCTGGATCGCCTTCCGGTTCGCTTCCAGGCAGACCCCGTAAATCTCCTCGAATCCTTTCGACACCTTGCCCAGAACGGGTGTCCGCGTCAGATCGGAACAATAGCACCGATAGACGATGCCCAGGTCGATGGTCACGGGGTCGCCCCGGCGCAGCTTGCGCGACCCCGGATGATGGTGGGGCTGCGAGGAATTGGGGCCGCTGGCCACGATGTTTTCGAAGGACTCCCCTTCTCCCCCCAAATCCTCCGCGCCGAAACGAATCACGCGGCTGATCTGGGATTCCCGCATCCCCGGGCGTATATATTCAAAGGCGTGTTCCATCAGCTTGTCAGCCATGCGGACCGAGCGCCGGATGGTGCGGATTTCTTCGTCGTCCTTGACCATGCGGAGTTCCTGGACCAGTTCCCCCGCCTTGACGAGCTTGCTCCCTCGCGTCCACTTCCCAAGCCAGTCGCGCTGATTGACGCTGATCGTGCCCTCGAATCCAGCTCTCTTATAGCCCCGCTTTTTCCAAAGATCGCGAAGGAAATCGACGACCTTCCTGGATGGCTGGACAACGACCTTGAATCCCTCCAACGCTTTTTCCGCCATTTCGCCATAGCGGGAATCCGTGATAAAGCGAGTGGTCCGCGAGTCAATGATCAGAATGGAATAGGAACATCGGAAACTCGTGAAATAGAGCGTGTTCACCCGATCCAGGACAATCATCGCGTCCAGGTCGTTTTCCTTCATCTTTTGGCGCAGCCTGCGGAGCCGTCTTTTCAGAATTTCCTTCATTCAATCTGCCCGCCCTGTTTCCGGGATTGCCTTTGCGCGGCGACTCTCGATCATAAGCGCCCTGCGGCGGAGGACAAGCAGGAACCGGTTCAGCACGCAATGGAGCATATGAAAGAAACACTCATCCTTGACGCAACGCGGCCGGAGGAAAGCGAAGCGGCCATCTCCCACGCGGCGAAAATCCTCGCCCGCGGCGGGCTTGTCGCCTTTCCGACGGAAACCGTCTATGGCCTCGGCGGGGATGCTCGTGACGACGAAACGGTCGAGCGCATCTTCACGGCCAAGGGACGTCCTGGAAACAACCCGCTGATTATCCATTGTGCCAGTTTGGAGGATGCGCGGTTCTGGGCTGCCGACTGGCCGGATACGGCGGAGAAGGCCGGCAGCGTCTTTTGGCCCGGACCGCTGACCATCGTGGTTCCCGCCTCCTCGAAGCTGTCGCGACGGGCGCTGGCGGGAGGATCGACAGTCGGCCTTCGTGTTCCTGCCCATCCCGCGGCGATTGCCCTGCTCCGCGAGGCCCAGATCCCCGTCGCCGCCCCCAGCGCCAATCGCAGCACGGCGCTCTCGCCCACCAGCGCAGCCGCCGTGGAGCATTCCCTCGGCGGCCGCATCGACGCCATACTCGATGGGGGCAGTTGTCCCGTTGGCATCGAGTCCACCGTGCTCGATTTGTCCGGCCCCGAGCCAGTGATTCTCCGCCCCGGGATGATCACCCGGGAAGAAATCGCCCCGACGCTTGGCCGGAATGTCCGCCTTGTCCAGGAGCCGAATCTGGCCCCCGGAGAGGTTTTGCGCTCCCCGGGCCAGCTCAGCCGCCATTACTCCCCGGCTGTTCCGCTTGTGCTCGTCGAACAGGCAGCGCATCCCCGGCCCGGTGATTTTCTGATCTGCCTGGCTGACAGGTTCTCTCAGCAAGAGCGCCGGATTCATCTTCCGCGCGACCCGGTTTCCTTCGCGGAAAAACTGTATTGGGCGCTCCATGTTGCCGAAACCAGCGGAGCCCGGCGCATTCTGATGGAGCGGCCACCATCGGGCAGTCGGTGGACAGCGATTCATGACCGGTTGCAGCGCGCCGCCACACACGTCTCCAAACCGGATTCCTCATAAATCCCGATGGGAAATTCAGGGGACTTCCCCGTGCATTCCCTTACCCAAAAGCTATCAAATTTCGCCTTTCCATGACATTCGCATCGACGGCAGGAGTGGGCAAAGGAACCTCAAATCGCTGAATATGATCGACTTATGGCGCCTCCATGAAAGCTGGGGGGCATTGCGCACAGGCTTGGCCCCCAAGGTGCAACGCTTCCTGACGGCCCCCAACCTTTTTGGTAAAGTGACGATGCGACTTCATTCCCGAAAATCCGGTTTCACGCTGGTCGAAATCATGACCGTCGTGGCCCTTCTTCTTTTCCTGATCTTGATAGCCGTTCCCACTTATTTCCGAGCGCGTGAACTCTCGCGCCAGCGGGCCTGTCAGGAGAACCTCCAGAAGCTCGATGGCGCCAAACAGCAATGGGCCCTGGAAAACAATGCCGAGTCCACGGTGGAACCCTCCTGGAACGACCTGGTTGGCAGGGAGCTCTATATTCGGAAGATCCCCATTTGCCCGGGCAGCGGAGAATATACTCTGAATACCGTTGAGAATAACCCCGAATGCAGCCTCAAGGATCAGGACCCCTACCCTCACGAGTTCGAAGCCGCGCCTCCGGGAGGTTGATCAGCTTTTCGCGTTTCCATTTGGCTCTTTTTTTCCAGCCGGCGGTTCCTGGTGACTCACCAGGGAAACGCCGTCCTCCTTGTTTTTATGCCGTTCTTGTTCCCTCCCTGGTGGTATGGAATTTGAACCTGCGCGCTCGGGCTTTTTGAAATCACAGGGGTTTGCATGAACATCAGACCAAACCTCCCGAGTCCAAGGACCATCTGAATACCAACGGAATCGCTCACCAACACGGAGCGGAGTGAAAAGAGATATGGAGTCCATGATTCAGCTCAAAAAGCTTCGCAAGGAATTCGGGCCCCTGGTCGCCGTCGACGATGTCACCTTCTCGGTGTCCCGCGGCGAGGTGCTCGGCTTCCTTGGCCCGAACGGCGCCGGCAAATCCACAACGATGAAGATGCTGACGGGATTTCTCACGCCGACCTCGGGCCGGTCACAAATCTGCGGGTTCGACATTCTGGACGAACCCATTCGCGCCAAAGAGAAGATCGGCTACCTCCCAGAAGGCGCACCCGCTTACCCTGACATGACGCCGCGGGGCTTTCTCAAGTTCATCGCCGCCATTCGAGGCCTGAAGGGCGGCAAGGCCCGGAAGCGGATCGACGATGCGATCGAAAAGACCGCCCTCGAATCCCACCTGGACATCCCCTTCGACAACCTTTCCAAAGGCTTTAAACGCCGCGTCGGCCTCGCCCAGGCGATCCTCCACGATCCGCCGGTCCTGATCATGGACGAGCCAACCGACGGCCTCGACCCCAATCAGAAGTTCGAAGTCCGCCGCCTGATCCGCGAGATGGCCAAAGACAAAGCCATCATCCTCTCGACGCACATCCTGGAAGAGGTGGAAGCCGTTTGCAGCCGTGCGATTATCATCGCCGCCGGAAAGGTCATCGCCGACGGCTCGCCCCAGGAACTCCAGGCCCGTGCCTCAACCCACAATGCCGTCTATATCCGGCTGGTCAAAGAAACGGCGCCCGGCGCGAAAGACAAGCTGAAGGGCCTGGACGGCGTGGCGCGCGTAGAGGACATGAGCGCGGAGAATGGCGCGACGGCCTATCGGGTTCTGCCCGAGGACAAGTCGCGAAGCATTCTCCACGAAGTCAGCCACTACGCCCGGGAACAAAAATGGGAGTTGGAGGAAATCAAGGAAGAGGCCGGCCGCCTGGAAGAAGTCTTCCGCGATCTGACTGCGGAAACCACCGCCAAGGCCGGACGGGAGACGTAAATCCATGGAAAAGACGCTGATCCTTTTCAAACGCGAACTTCAGGGCTATTTCATCACGCCGGTTGCCTATGTCTTTATCGTGATTTTTCTTTTCCTCACCGGCATCTTTACATTTTCCGGCGAGCTGGGCGCGTTTTTCGAACGCGGCCAGGCGGATCTCCAGCCCTTTTTCAACTTCCATCCGTGGCTCTATCTGTTCCTGATCCCGGCGGTGTCCATGCGCCTCTGGTCCGAGGAACGAAAAACGGGGACCATGGAGCTGCTTCTGACGCTTCCCATCAGCACCTATCACGCGGTGATCGGGAAATTCCTCGCCGCGTGGGCCTTCACCGGAATCGCGCTGATCCTGACTTTTCCCCTCTGGATCACGGTGAATTACCTGGGCGATCCGGACAATGGGGTGATCGTCGCCAGCTATATCGGCAGCTTTCTCATGGCCGGTGCCTACATGGCCGTCGGCTCCTTCGTATCGGCGATCACGCGCAACCAGGTCATTGCCTTCGTGGTCAGTGTGGTGGTGCTGCTTCTGCTGGTTCTGGCGGGCGCCGGAACCGTGATCAACTTTTTCGAGGGCTGGGCGCCGGATGCTCTTGTGGACGCCATCAGCCGCATGAGCCTCATGACGAATTTCCGTTCCATTTCGCGGGGCGTGCTCGATTTGCGTTCCGTGATCTACTACCTGTCGCTGATGATCGCCTTCCTGTTCGCCAACGGCATCATGGTCGAACTGAAGAAGGGTGACTAAAGGAGGAAAGGTTCACGCTATGTCGAAGAAACTGATAGGCACACTCGGGTTCCTGATCGCACTGGTTTTCCTTCTCGGCCTGAACGCCTTCTCCAATACAGCGCTGCGCGGAGCGCGGCTCGACCTGACGGAGAACAAGCTCTATACGCTTTCCGAAGGTTCCAGGAATATCGTCGAAAGCCTGGAGGAACCGATCACGCTGCGCTTCTTCTATTCCGAGGAATTGGGCCGCTCGACGCCCATGCTTTCTGTCTATGCGCGGCGGGTGCGCGAGCTTCTCGAAGAATACGAAAACGCCTCGAACGGGAAGATCGACCTCGAGGTCATCGATCCCCAGCCGTTTTCAGAGGCGGAAGAGCGGGCTGTTCGCGCCGGCATCCAGGCCATTCCCATTTCCCAGACAGAGTCGCTCTATTTCGGACTCCAGGGCACGAATACACTGGATGGCAAGCGCACCATTCCTTTCTTCCATCCGGACAAGGAACCCTTCCTGGAGTACGATCTGTCCGAGCTGATCTATGACCTGGCGAATCCCGAGCGCCGCAAGCTCGTGATTGTCTCCGATTTGCCAATCCAGGGCGAGCAAACACCGATGATGTCACCTGGGCAGCAGCAGAACCCGCCCTGGACCATCTACGACGAGCTGCAGCAGCTCTACGACATCGAAGTGGTGAAGAACTCGGCCGAGTCACTGCCCGAGGATATAGACGCCCTCATGGTGGTTCATCCGAAAAACCTGAGCGATCAACTGCGCTACGAAATCGATCAATACGTTCTCGGCGGCGGCCGCGCGATTGTCTATGTCGATCCGGTGGCCGAAGTGGACCAGGCGCCCGCGAATCCCCAGAATCCGCTTCAGTCCATGTCGGCCCCAAAGAACTCGAACCTGCCGGATGTTTTCGATCAATGGGGCATCGAGTTGGTTGAGGGAAAGGTGCTCGGCGACCGCGCCCGCGCCCAGCAGGTCATGGCGGGATCGCGCACGAATCCCCAGCCCGTGGATTTCGTCCTCTACCCAAGCCTGGAGGGAGAAGACCTCAATTCCGAGGACTTCCTGACCAGCCAGTTGGAAAACATCTCCCTGGCATCGTCCGGAGTGCTTCGGGTGAAGGAAGATGCCCAGACGGACGTCACGCCGCTGATCCAGTCGAGCGAGGATTCGATGCTGATCGACGCCAGCTCGGCCCAGATGTTCCCCCAGCCCCAGGAACTGCTGAGGAAATTTGAACCCACGGGGCAACGGCAGACGGTCGCCGCCCGGATCACCGGCGACGTGGAAACGGCGTTCCCGGACGGGCCGCCCGCGACAGGAGAAGAAGGCGAAGGAGAGAGCGCAAACGAGGCGGCCGCCGAGAACCATCTGACCGAATCGGTAAAGCCCATCATGGCGGTTGTTGTCGCCGACGTCGATATGCTCTCCGATCGGGCCTGGGTGCAGGTGCGCCGCCTTCTCAACATGCGCATTCCAAACGTGATCGCCAGTAACGGCGATTTCGCCAACAATGCCGTGGACCAGTTGAGCGGCAGCGACGACCTCGTCAGCATCCGTGGCCGCGGAGATTTCCGGCGGCCCTTTACCGTGGTTCAAGAGATGGAACAGCAAGCCCGGGAAGAATCCGCGGAGAAAATCCGCGAGCTGGAGCAGGAGCTGGAACAAACGCGCCAGCGCCTTCGGGAATTGCAGCAACAGGCCCCGGAAGGAAGCGGCGCGCTGATTTCGAGCCAAGACCTCCAGGACGAGATTGAAAACTACCAGGTGCAGGAAGTGGAAACCCGGCGCGAACTGCGCCGCCTCGAACGGTCTCTCCGCGAAGAAGTGGACCAACTGGGGAACTGGCTGAAGTTCATCAACATCGGGCTGATGCCCATTCTCGTGGGCGTTGCGGCGGTGGGACTCGGACTGTTCCGCGTCAGCCGGCGCAAGCGCCACTAACTTTCACTCTCTCAGCGAGGACGACGAAAAACGACAATGAACAAGAAAACACTGACGATTGCCGGAATCATTGCCCTGGCCGTGGCAATCCTGGGGCTCGCGGCCACGCAAAAAGAGGAAGGAAAAACTCAGGTCCCAGAGGAAACACAGGCCCTTTTTCCCGGTCTGAAGGATCAGGTGAACAATGCCACGAAAGTTGTGCTCACGGATGGCGGGGAAACACTGACACTCGTGCGGCTCGACGACTTCTGGGGGCTGGAAGAAAAAGGCAATTACCCCGCCCAGATCGATCAGGTCCGCGAGACAGTGATGAATATTGCCGAGATGGAAAAGGTCGAAGAGAAGACGGCGAATCCCGAGTATTTCGGACGGCTGAACCTTCAGGATCCTTCCGACGAAGGCGCCGAATCCAGCCAGGTGACAATCTCCGGCGACGACGGAACCGTGTTGGGGGATGTGATTCTCGGCAAGCAGGAGTCCGTCCAGGGGATGGCCTCCCGGGAAACGCGACAATACGTGCGCAAGGCCGGGGAGCAGCAAACCTGGCTGGTCGATAATGCTGCTCGAGTGAATCTGAATGCGACGCGCTGGCTGGATACCCAGATCATGGACATTCGGTCAAATCGCGTTGCCGAGGTGACGCTCAACTCAGAGGAGGAGGACGGCAAGGTCCGCGCCGCGAGGGAAAACCCCAACGATCAAAACTTCGAGCTTCTGACCAGGCCCGAGGGCCGCGAGTTGAAAAACGAATACGCCACCCGGGAATTCGGGCGGTTGCTCCAGGGCCTCCGCTTCCAGGATGTCGCCGCCCGCGACAGCTTGGAGCTGCCAGACGAACCCGAGGCGACGGCTCGAGTCACGGCCTACAATGGCCTCACCGTGACCGCGCATCTATACAGCCTGGACGGCCAGCAATACGCGACGTTTGAGGCCGGGGTTTCCGAGGAGCAAATCGAAGCGGAAAACAACCGGCGGCGGGCCGAAGCGAAAGCCCAGGCCGCCGACACGCCCGACCCCGCGGAAGAGGAACCGAGCGAAGAAGCAGAGCCGAAAAACGAGGGAGCGGACCTCATTGAACCGGAGTCCGTCCGCCAGGAAGCCCAGGAACTCAACGAGAGCGTGTCGAAATGGGCTTACGTCCTGCCGAGCTTTACCCTGGAGCGCTTTACGCGCAGCAACGATTATTACTTGAAGCCTCTGGAAGACGAGGCCGAAGCCGAAGAGGCGGCGGAACCCACCGCTTCCCCACGGCGCGAGCCACCCCAGGTGCCGGAAATCCCCGACGACCTGGAACAGCTCAACATGCAAATGCCTCAACAGCCTCAATGAGACCGCAAAACCGGACGCGCCTTTGAAGAATTACAACCATTGGGACTGAACCGCCGCTAACTGGACGTTGTGCTGAGTATCGAGCAACTCGACCATCTGCCGTTCGAGTCGTTCAAGAGAGGAGCGGACACCGCTCACGCCAACCATGGCCACACCGGCACTTTGCCAGGTATCGTGGTGTTCCACCTCGGCAACGGAAAGATTGTAATCCCTTCGGATTTCATTCAGCAACTTTTTGAGTACACTCCGCTTTTCTTTCAACGAATGGCACCCGGGCAGGTGAAGGTCGACTTCGATGAGTAAGATGTGCATTGCCAGGATCACCGTATATCGGTACGGTCGCCGATGCAGAATTGGCGGTTATCCTCTCAGGAGGCAGGCGTTACCGCGAGGATAATTTGAACGGCCGGACCGGCTTTCCGCCCGTTTATCAAATCTGGAGCCTCATCGACCATGCGTTTTGTTCGAGTCATTTGCCTGGGATTCCTCCTCCCCCTTTGCCTCACCGGGTGCCAGACTCTTCGGGCCCTCGAAAAGCAGGTGACCTATGTCACTCTCTCCCCTCCACAGGAAGCAGAACTCGGCAATCAATATCACCAAGAGTTGAGCAAGGATCTGGCGTATATCACAGACCCCACGGTGCAGAGTTGGATCGATGGCGTCGGCGAGCGTTTGATTGCGCATTCTCCGGATTGCGCCCAGACATTCAAGTTCCGCGTCACAACAGCAGAGCAAGTGAATGCCTTCGCCATTCCCGGTGGATATTGTTACATCAATGGCGGGTTGATCGAAGCGGCGGAAAATGAGGCCCAGGTCGTGGCCGTAGTCGCCCACGAAATCAACCACGTGACCACGCGCCACGGGGTCCGCTCGCTTCAAAGGGTGATGGGCCTGGACCTGCTTGCCGATACCCTGGCCCCGGAAGGGGGCTCCGGTGCAGCGGCGGCCCAGCTGGTCAAGCAGGCCGGGGGGCTTGTTGCGATGCGCTCTTTCAGCCGGGAAGACGAGCGGGAGGCAGACCGGCTTGGAGTGGAAGCAATGTACGAAGCGGGGTGGGATCCTCGCGAGGCGGCGGAATTCTTCAAAACACTCTACAACATGGAAGGCCGAAAGCAACCTGCCAAAGGCGGCGTCTCGAGCTTCCTCAACCAGGTCGTTTCCACCCACCCGGCAACCAGGGAACGGATCGAGAATATCCAGCAACAAATTCAGACGTACGACCTTGGGCCAGGACTTCAGGTCAATTCAGAGGAATTTGAGCAGGTCAAACAAATCGTGGTGGACCGAATCCAGAAGTCACCCCCTGCGGAATGATTCAATGGGGCGAAAGATAAAAAGCGAAGAGGATCACGACTCCAAGCACCGTGGAGATCACAGCAATGCGCAATGCACAGGCTGGTCCGAGTTGCAACCGCTCCGCCAATCTCAGCTTCCGCGCCGTATAACCGCCCGCGATGAGCAGAACCATAAGGAGCACGCCGTGTCCCAGCCAGTGATGCCCCACTGCTGAGACAACTTCCTTGAACGGCTCGAAAAGCTCTTTTGCGATTACGATCCCCGCGTTTGCGTAGGCAAGCGCCGTATAGACAAGGCAGAGGTTCGCAAGGAGAGGGGCATCGCCACAGCTGGTTTGTTCTACTTCGCAGGATTTCATAGCTTCAATCCGGAACGCACGGCGAGTCCCACCACAGCCCCCATCGCTTCGAGAAGAAGACCGAGACAGGCGATGGTTGATCCAAAGGTAATCATGACGGCTCTTCCGAGCTTGCCGCCGGTGCTTTTCGCCTCCGCCAGGACGAAGGGCAGAACCGTCGCCAGCATCAGCATGAGGAAGAAGGCGTGTTCCTTGACTTCCATAACGACTTCGTGAGCCCAGGGAGCGGAACCGGCGAGAACAGCTGACTTGTTAGGCGGATATCCGAGAATATACCATGCTCCCCCGCTGATAAAGGTGAGCCATGTGAATGCAAAAATCAGCCACCCAAGCCACTGAGACAAACCGGTGATGCTCCCCGACCGGGCTCCATCGGCCACGAGGGCCACGGAAACAATGACGGCAGCCATCCCGAAGGCAATATGGGGGAGAAGAAAAAAGTCATTCATGTGACACGATAAGAACTCCTGAAACTTTGCGGAGGGAGATAAAAACTCAGGCACAAGGAAGAGGCAAGGAGAAACCCGCTTGCCGTCCATCGCCTGAATGGAGATGGTCTCGGCCGGTTTTCAATCATCATCGCGACGAGGATTTACGCATGAATTTGCTGTCGAAAATCCGAAATGTGCCGGACTTCCCAAAGCCGGGCATCCAGTTCAAGGACATCACCACCCTCCTCGAGGACGGAGCGGCTTTCCGCTATGTTTCCGACCGCCTGGAGGAGCGTTACAAAAACTCGGGTCTCACCAAAGTGGTCGGGATCGAATCGCGGGGCTTTATTTTTGGCTCTGTGCTGGCCGACAGGTTGAAAGTCGGATTCGTTCCTGTGAGGAAGGAAGGAAAGCTGCCGGGTGATATCGTTGCGCAGTCCTACGACCTGGAGTATGGCAGCGCCACGATCGAGATGCATAAGGATGCCGTCGGCGAGAAGGACCGCGTGCTTGTGGTGGACGACCTCATGGCGACCGGTGGCACACTGAAAGCCACATGCGATTTGATCCTGGGCCAGGGCGCCGCCATTCATGAAGTCTGGGTGCTCATGGAACTGACTTTTCTCTCAGGCAGGGACCACCTCTCCGGCTTGCCGGTGTTCAGCGAACTTCAAATCGGGGAAGAATAGCCCCATCGGATGGCTAAGCGGCGAATGAAAAAACACGGCCTGATGCGCCGTATCAGAAACTGGCTGATCGTCCGCATCGCGCTGGCGTTTGGCTTTGTGGTTCCACGCGTCCGCCTCGAAGCACTCCAGCGGATCGGGGTCGCGCTGGGATCTCTCGGGGCATGGCTGCCCGGAAAGCGCAAGGAACGCGTGCGGCGCCACTTGGAGATCGCCTTCCCAACGCCGGAATACAGCGAAGAATATCGCCGAAGCCTGCTCCGGCCAGCGTATATCACCACGGTGCAGGTTTTTCTCGAAGCGCTCTGGGCCACGAAGTGGAACCAGGAACGCGACGGCTGGCGCGTGGAGGTCGAGGACGAGGAAAAATGGCAGCGCACCCTCGCCATGGCCCGGGAAAGGGGCAAGGGCCTTGTCGTCTATACGGCGCACCTGGGCTCGCCGGAAGCTGCCAGCCCCTGGTTCGCCTCGCATCTGGGGATGCCCATGCTCTCGGTGGCTTCCCGGCCGAAGATTAAGGAATTGGAAGGACCGATGATCGCCCAGCGCACCGCTGGCGGGTCTCAATTGGTTTGGAGGGGGAACGCGGGCCTGGCGACACTGAGGCACCTTCGGGGGGGTGGAGCCGTGATCATGCTGGTCGATCACAACCTCAAGGGACCGGGAGTCGGGATTCCCTTTTTCGGCAAGGAGGCCCATACGCTGCTGGCTCCGGCGAGGTTGGCCTTGCAAAGCGGCGCGGTGGCCAACACGGTATTCGCTTTGCGCGGGGATCGAGGCCGCTTTGTCTTGCGCTGCGGCGAGCCAATGATCATGCCCGCCATGGAAAAAGACAAGGAACGCCGGTTTGTCCAGGAAGCCGAGCTGGCGCGGGAATATACACGACGCATCGAAGACGCTGTCCGCCAACACCCCGATCAATATCTCTGGATGCACAAAAGATGGCAGGAACGCTCAAACACATTGCCTTATCCCTCGTCCTGATTCCGCTGCTCGCGGCAGCTGGCTCGGCGACCGAGTTGACCGAGATCGATCTCATGTCGACCTCGGGGACACTCCAAATGCGCAAAATGCAGGCGGAACGGGCCCAGCTCGGACCAGACTCCCATTTGGTGGCCGAAAAGCCTCGCCTGACGATCCGCCTTTCCGCTGAGAAGAGGGTGCAGGCCGAAGCAGAGAGCGGGCTGGTCGTTGTCGGCGGTGATCGCGGCCGTGCCGCGCGCCTCATCGCCCAAGTTCAGAACGCCTCTGATATTCGCCGCTACGGCCGGGATTTCCGCCAGATCCAGCACCCCGGCGACATCCTTCTCTCCAGCCCGGAGAAACGGACCGTGGCCACACTGGGAGAAACAGGGACAATCCGCACCGGCCAGCTTGTCTGGTCGGAATACCTGGGAAAATATTTTCTGCCCGGAAGCTTTGAGCAGGAAACTCAGTTGGAAAGCGGCGCGGTGCTTCAAATTCAAGGGGGCTGCGCGCTGATCAGCAAGGATTTCGACAGTTGGTCTTACTTTGGCAGTAACGGCCAGGATCCGGTCCTCTTTTTCAAACGGCCGGAATCGGAAGAATGAAGAAAGGGTCTCCCATGAACAGAATCATCCAGATGACGGCAGCAGGAATTCTCGCCGCATTTCTGGCCTCTTACCAGCGCCCCGCGATGAGCCAGACGTCGCTTTTCGAGAACCTCGCCGGCCCTGGCGAAAGCGTCGAGCTGCGCGCCAAAATGCCCGAAGACGGTGGCGAACGGCGCTTCGACATCGAGGCCAATCCCGACGGCTCGATCAAGAGCTTCATTGGCGTGGGGCGTGTCATCCTGCGCAGCCCGCGCATCAACCTGGATTGCGACAGGCTGGAATATGCCGGGAGCGAGGGAATTCTCGAGGCGACCGGTCATGTGGAGATCGAACAGCCGCAGATCGAAGCCACCTGCGAGCGCATGCTCTACGACGTGGAATCCGGCGTGATTCGCCTTCTCGGAAATCCCGAGGTGATGCAGGAAAACGCGGAAAATCGCACGCAGTTTATCGGCATGGATGAGTTTATCCTCAAGCGCCAGGAAGACGGCTCGACGGAAATCAATATGGAGGGTGGCGAAGAGATTCTGGTGGAAATCATGCCGGCGGAAGGAACCGCCAGCCCGCCCGGGAGCGGAGAGCAGACGAGCGAGGCCGGATCAAACAGCGGCGGCTTTGCCGGACTCGGCAATGAGGTGCGCATCATGACCCGCGCCGGAGCCGAAGACCCTCCCTCCGTCTTCGTTGACGGGTCGAAAGAAGGAGGCATCGGCCTTTTTCGCGCCGAAGGCTCCGTTGTGGTCAACAGTCCACGAATGAATCTCCGCTCGGATCTCCTCGAATACGATGGGCGAAAGGAAGTGATCGAAGCCCTTCACAATGTCTTTGTGAGCCAGGAAAACATCGAGGCGGACGCCGGGCGAATGCTTTACGATGTTGCCAGCGGCCAGATGACCCTGACCGTCTCTCCGGTGGTGCGCGAGCAAGGCGACAGCATGGTGACGACGTTCCGCGAAATGGACACATGCATCATCCAGCAGCGCGAAGACGGCACGGTCAAGCTCGAGACCATCGGCGGGCCGGAAGGCCAGCCAGTGATCAACATGGATCGTCTTCCCGAAGCAGCCCAGCCCGTGCCCGACACCGAGGACACCCCGACGGAAATCGATATCGAAAGCGACGTCGACCTACAGAATCTTACGACCCAATGACCCCTCCCGCTGAATCTTTCATCGTTCGCAGCAAGGCCTGATATTTGCACCCATCTTGCGTATTGCAGCAATTCCCCGGCTCTCCACCGGGGAACAGGGCATATTCCGCAGGATTCAGCCGATTTGACGCACGCTACGGAAAAAAAAGAGAAAATCCTCGTCGCCATGAGCGGCGGTGTCGATTCCTCGCTCGCGGCGACGCTTCTCCGCGAGAAGGGACACGACATCATCGGGGTCAACATGCGTACCCATCGCCTCTCGAAAGAGGAAATGGCGATGGGCGCCCAGATTAAGACCTGCTGCTCGCCTACTGACGCCAAGGACGCGCGCTCCTGCGCGGAAAGCTCGGAATTTCCCTTTTACGTCCTCGACGTTGAACCGGATTTCAAGCGCGACGTCATCGATCCCTTTGTCATGGCCTATGTAAACGGCCGGACGCCGAATCCATGTGTCCTTTGCAACAATTTCGTCAAGCTCGGGTTGCTTCTCGAGAAAGCGGAGCTGTGGGGGTGCGAGAAAGTCGCCACCGGCCACTACGCTCGCAAGGAGTGGGTCGAGGAGACGGGTCGCTGGACTCTCTCTCGCGCGGCGGACGACCGAAAAGACCAGACTTATTATCTCTTTGGCCTGACGCAAAAGCAGTTGGCGATGCTCGAGCTTCCCCTGGGAGAACTGACGAAGAGCGAAGTCCGCCAACAGGCTCGCGGGCACGCGCTTCCCACCGCGGACAAGCCCGAGTCTCAGGAAATCTGCTTTATACCGTCCAATGACTACCGCGCATTTCTGCGCAAGCGCTTTGCCCGCGACGGCATCGAGATGCCCCGGGGCAAGTTTCTCACCATGGACGGCAAAGTGCTCGGCGAGCATGAAGGCATAGCGTTCTATACCGTGGGCCAGCGGCGCGGACTGGGAATCCACACTGGCCATCCGCTCTATGTCGTTGAGATCGATGCTGCGAATAACAACATCGTCGTTGGGCCGCGGAGCGCGGTCCTCTTTGATGGGCTTTACGCACAGGATATGAACTGGATGGCGATCGACGGCCTTCGCGAGCCAATTCGAGCGAATGTGCAAATTCGCCATCGCCACAAGGCGGCTCCCGCAATGGTTTTCCCCGCTGATGAAGAAGGCCGCGTCCGCGCCGAATTCGAAGAAGCGCAGCCCGCCATCTCCCCCGGCCAGGCGGCGGTGTTCTACGACGACCGCGGCCGCGTGATCGGCGGCGGCTGGATCCAAAAGGGCTACACCCTCGATTAGTTTCCTTTGCCCGCCAGAGGCTCTGACCGCATAGAATGGGCGCCGCTCTGAGGGCGGCGTTTTTCCTGTTTGGCGAACCACTCGACCCGTATCTCCCGAAAGAATTCCTATGGCCGCGAAAGACCTCCCCCAAAAACTGTTCGAGTTCGATCAGCGCCCCGAGTGGAAGGACAAGCGATTGAAGGAGGTCTTGCGCGAGGCGCTTCCCGATCTTGGGTCGCGGCACGCGCTTCTTGCCATCCGCAATGGTCTCGTCCATTCGTCCCGGGGCGATGTGCTGGAAGACGCCGATACGCCCGTGCAAGGGGGATTCACCGTCGACCTGCGCCACGGGATTCACGGAAAAGGAAAAGCCTCCCACCCCCACCTTCACGAGCGAATGAAGGTCCTCCATGACGACGAGCATGTCGTGGTCGTCTCGAAGCGAAGCGGCACACCTGTTCAGCCAACACACCAGGAGGACAAGGAATCGGGAACGCGCAAGCGGACGGCTCCGCTCGTCGAACTGCTCAAGCATTACTGGCGCGCCAACAAGAAACCCACGGTGAATCCCGTCGTGATCCAGCGCCTCGACATGGGAACCAGCGGGATGCTCGTGATGGGCAAGACCGTGGAGGCGGGCCGCCAGCTCCAGCGCCAGCTGCGTCCCCCGCGTAAACTCCAGCGCGAGTATATGGCGATTGCGGCAGGCAACTTCGAAACGGCGAAAGGGGTGTGGCAATCGTATATTGCGCCGGGGCGCATGGGCCTGCGCCAGTCCATTTCGGCGCCGGGTGGGCGTCCACCGCGGAATCCGAAGGCCCAGCACGCCATTACCCATTTTGAGGTTGTCCAACAGTTTGAAGGATTCGCTTTGCTCCGGCTCAAGCTGGAAACAGGCCGCACCCACCAGATCCGAATTCACTGCGCCGAGGCAGGGCATCCCCTTCTCGGCGAGACTGTCTATACGCGTTTAGCGGAAAATATACTCGATCGCCTGGCCAAGCAAAAGCTCAAGCCAACCAACAAGCATCCTTACGAAGAGGCCATGCGCATGGTGAGGAACGGCATACTGAAACCGGAGATTCCCAAACGCCCCGCTCCCCGCCTCGCTCTCCATTGTTTCCGCCTTTCCTTTATCCATCCGGGAACGAAGAAACGGAAGAACTTCGAGGAAACCCTGCCGGACGACTTGCAGAGCTATATCGAAAAAACAAAAGCCTGAAAAAAACTCCCCCGGCGCCTGGCCGGGGGAGTTTTGATTCGTCTCTGCTTGGAGAGTATTAGCCGGATGTGGAGGCCATGCGCTCGCCTATAACCTTCTCCTCGATGTTTTTCGGCACCGGTTCATAGTGCGAGAAATGCATGGAGAAGTTCGCACGGCCCGAGCTGATGTTGCGCAGTTCCGTGGCATAGCCGAACATCTCGGAGAGAGGCACTTTCGCGGTAACCAGCTTCGCGCCCGAACGCTCATTGATCTCGTTGATATGTCCACGACGCTGGTTGAGATTGCCGATCACGTCGCCGAGGTATTCTTCCGGCGTGGTCACCTCCAGCTCGCAGAGCGGCTCGAGGAGGATCGGCGAGGCCTTCCTGACGCCATTCTTGAAGCCCATGGAACCGGCGATCTGATAGGCCATTTCGTTCGAATCGACCTCGTGATAGGTTCCGTCGTAGAGAGCGACGCGCACGTCCACGACCGGGTAGCCGGCGAGGACACCGCTGGTCATCGCTTCGACAACGCCCTTTTCGATGGCGGGAATATATTCCTTCGGAATGGAACCGCCCACGATTTCGTTTTTAAAGGTCAGGCCATGGCCCGGGTCGTTGGGCTCCACGCGCAGCTTGCAGTGGCCATACTGGCCGCGGCCGCCGGACTGGCGAATAAACTTCCCTTCCGCTTCGACGGCCTTCGTAATGGTCTCGCGATAAGCAACCTGGGGCCGGCCGACGTTGCACTCGACCTTATCTTCCCGGCGCATGCGATCGACAATGACTTCCAGGTGAAGCTCGCCCATGCCGTAAATAATTGTTTGGTTCGTTTCCTCGTCGGAACGGACCCGGAAGGTGGGATCCTCATCGGCAAGGCGCGCCAGGGCGCGGGCCATCTTGTCCTGGTCGGCCTTTGTCTTCGGCTCCACGGCGATACTGATCACCGGTTCGGGAAAGGTCATCGGCTCGAGGCTGACGATGTGGTCCGGATCGCAGAGCGAATCGCCCGTGCTCGTATGCTTCATGCCGACCATGGCGACAATATCGCCGGTCCGGGCTTCATCCATCGCTTCACGGTCAACGGCGCTCATGACGTAGATACGGCCGACGCGCTCGTTGGAATCTTTCTGCGGGTTATAGACGTAGGAACCGGTCTTCACCACGCCGGAATAGACGCGGGCATAGGTGAGCTTATCAACGCCCTTGGGATCGCGCATCACTTTGAAAGCGAGGGCGCTGAAGGGCTCGTCGTCTTTCGGGAAGCGTTCGATCAGATCGCCCGTTTCGACGTCTTCGCCACGCACCGGGCCAACGTCGGGCGGGGCCGGCAGGTAGGCGATCACGGCATCGAGAAGCATCTGAATACCTTTGTTCTTGAACGCCGAGCCACACATCACGGGGGTGATTTTGCAGGCCAGCGTCGACTCGCGGATCGCCCGCTTCAACTCGTCAGGGCCAAATTCGTAGCCTTCGAGAAACTTCTCGGCGAAAGTATCGTCATATTCAGAGAGGGATTCGAGCATCAGCTCGCGGTATTTATCGACTTCAGACTGCAGTTCCGCGGGGATATCGATGTCCTGCCAGGTCCTGCCTTGGTCATCATTTGTATCCCAGACACGGGCCTTCATTTCAATGAGATCCACCATTCCCCGAAACCGGTCTTCCGACCCGATGGGATACTGGATGGGCACCGCATGGCACTTGAGGCGGTCCTTCATCATCTGGATCGCACCCAGGAAATCCGCCCCGATACGGTCCATCTTATTTACAAAGGCCATGCGCGGAACGCCATATTTGTCGGCCTGGCGCCAGACTGTTTCGGACTGAGGCTCGACACCACCGACCGAGCAGAAAAGGGCCACGGCACCATCGAGCACGCGAATGGAACGTTCAACTTCGACGGTGAAGTCAACGTGGCCAGGCGTATCGATGATGTTAATCTCGTATTCCTTCTCGGCCTCGTCGCTAAAGGGCTTGGATTGCCAATAGCAGCGCGTGGCGGCCGAGGTAATGGTGATGCCGCGTTCCTGCTCCTGTTCCATCCAGTCCATGGTGGCGGCGCCATCATGCACCTCGCCCATGCGATGCTGCTTGCCGGTGTAGAAGAGAACACGCTCGGTCGTTGTCGTCTTGCCCGCATCGATATGGGCCATGATTCCGATGTTTCGAATCAACGACAGCGGTTTTTTGCGGGGCATATTCGATCCTTTTTCTCTATTTCAAAGTGTTTTGGGGTCGGTGTTTACTCGGACTTGAGGGGACCGAGCAGGTTTCAACGGCTGGAGGGGGGAGCTTCCATCGCGGACTCAGGAAACGCAGCCTTTGAAGAAAGCCGGAGCCCACTTCTTCCAGAGCCGGGGGAAAGTGTCGAAACCACTGGCCCGCGTCAAGGCCGAAGAGCCGCAAGTTGCAGGAATTCACCGGGTTGCCACTAAGCCCTTTTACTAGTCAGAAGGGGAGAAAGCTTTTTTGGAGAGGCATTTACCCTCAACAGTGACATTCCCTGAGCAAGTTGCCCAAGGCAAAAGGCAATAGTTGGGGAAGCAAGGATCAAACCAGCAAGAGCCCGCGGCGCAGCTCCCACCGCGCAACGCGGAAATTCCCCCTTGCCATTAAGACTCTCTTGCCATGCAAGGTGAGGAGATTCATAGTGATATCAAAGAATTCCCGGAGCCGCGGGAGCCTTTGGAGCCATGCAAGCCGATGGGGACGGCCCTTTGAAACGGGGCAGACGAAGTTGAGCGACCAGGAACCCAACCAAGCCAAAAATCGCAAATCCAGCAGCAGGCCTATGCTCGCCAGCGCCGCCCTGGGCGCTCTTGTGGGGATGATTCTCGTTGTTCTCGCCTGGATCTTCGAGCTTCTCCTCGGCGGACATCCCTGGACCCCGCAGCATCTCGCCCTGATCCATCGCGAAACTCCTCTTCTCTTCCTGATCGACTCAGGTCCATTGCTCGGCGCCTTCGTGTTTGGATTTATCGGCTACATTCTCTGGCGTTTACGGGAAGCGAGGGACACCCTGGAAGAGCGCGTTCGCCTGCGGACGCTCGAGTCGACCTGGGAAAAGGCCCGCACCTCGGCAATCCTTGATGCGGCTGCGGACGGGATCGTCACCTTCAGCAAGGATGGCCGGATCATTCAATATAACAATGCCGCCCGGTGGATCTTCGGATACCATCCGAAAGAAGTGGTTGGCCGGGATATCGGTGTTCTCATTCCTGCCATGGAGCATGGCATGAAATCCGGCCACATCAATCTGGATGAAATCGATGCCGAGGATGTCTCGGGGGGAAACACGCGGGAATTGACGGGACTCCGGGATGACGGGACAGAACTCCCCCTGGAGGCGGATATCAGCCGCTATTCCTTCGGCGATGAAGAGTCCTTTACCGCCATTATCCGCGACATCAGCGAGCGCCGCCGCCAGGAACGGCTGAAGAAGTCCCTTCTCGAGATGACCGAGGCAGTCAATAACAGCCGCGACCTCGACTCACTTTACGAATCAATCAACGAATCCCTGCGCAAAGTCACACTCGTCACGAATCTTTCCATCGCTCTGGTAAATGATGAGGACGACTTGGACTTTGTCTATATCATTGAAGAACAACCAGAAAACGCCGAAAAAACGAACGAGGTCTCAAAAGCGCTCCTCAAGATGGTCATCGAGCGCAAGGAACACCTGCTGGTGAACCGGGAGGATTACGAGCGGGTTGCCGTCCGAAAGCCGGACCTCCCCAGGCCCTTCCCCTTTGCGAGCTGGCTGGGCGTGCCCCTGATCAACATGGGCCAGGTCATTGGCGCCATGGATATATACAGTTACGAAGAAGGAGCGGGCTTTACCGACAAGGATACCTGGATCCTGGATTTTGTTTCCGGCCAGATTGCCAATGCGATCGACCGCGAACAGGCCCGGGAATCCTTGAGGCAAAGCGAGAAACGTTATCGCCGCATTGTGGAAGAGGCGGGCGATATCGTCTATACAACGGATATCGACGGAAACCTCACTTATGTGAACCCGCCCGCTATCCGGCTCACGGGCTACCGGGAAGACGAACTTTTGAAGAAGAACGTGCTCGATTTGATCGACGAAGATTATCGGGAGGAAGTCTGGAAATTCTATCGCAACCAGGTCCGGCGGCGAGCCCGGGACACGGTGCTGGAATTCCCTATTTTGACAAAGGACCAGGAAAAACGGTGGATCGAGCAAAACACAACGCTCCTCTTCGAGGAGAATCGCCCCTCTGCATTCCAATCCATCGTCCATGACACGACAGAGCGCCGCCGCACGGAAGCCGCTCTCCGCGAACGCGAGGAGCGTTTCCGTTCGCTCAGTGCCTCCTCTCCCATTGGGATTTTCCAGCTCGATGCCAGCGGGCAATGCATCTATGTCAACCAGCGCTTCGAATCGATCACCGGCCTGACATCGAACCAATGCCTCGGAGCAGGCTGGCTTGAGGCGATTCATCCGGAGGAACGCAGAACGTTCCGGACCGAGTGGATATTCGGGCGCGAGGACGCTTCGAGCACCGGGCGGGAAATCCGCCTGCAGCATACATCCGGGCAGGAACGCTGGGTGAATGTGCGGTGGGCCCCAACCTTCGACAAAGACGGCCGGATCGCCGGCTATGTTGGAACCTTCGAAGATATCTCCCGCCGCAAGAGGACTGAGCGCATCAACCAGGTTCTCTACGAGATATCCGAATCAGCGCAAAACTCCCAGGATATCCAGGAGTTTTTCTCCGCTCTCCACCATTCGCTTTCCTCCGTCATCGACACGACCAATTTCTACGTCGCGCTCTATGATGAAGAGACACGCATGATCAGCTTCCCCTACGCACGGGAAGAAGGAAAGATCAAGCCACTCAGCGCACGGAAGATGGGCAAGGGCCTCACCGGATACGTGATCCGCAAAGGCAAGACCGTGCTTCTCGACGAAAAAGGGATGCAGGAGCTGTATAATCGCGGCGACGCCCAGTTGATCGGCCAGCCCGCAAAGAACTGGCTCGGCGTGCCGCTCGTCGTTGATGGTAAAGTGATGGGCACGGTGATTATCCAGAGCTATACGGACGCCGAGCATTATTCAGAAGAAGATGTCCAGACGATGACCTTCGTCTCATCGCAGATTGCCGCGGCGATCCGGCGCAAACAGCAGGAGGAAGCCGCGCGGGATTATCACATGCGCCTGGCGGAAGCTCATCAGCGGATCAAAGACGAGTTGGCGCTGGCGGCGCGCATTCAGCAATCCCGCCTGCCCAAAGCGGCGCCCGACATCGACAGGGTCCAGTTCAGCTGGCGATTCAATTCCTGCGAAGAAGTTGCTGGCGACATGTTCAATTTCGTCCGCCTGAGCGACCATGAAGTCGGGATCTACCTGTTTGATGTTTCCGGCCACGGCGTGGCCGCCGCGCTGCTTTCCATGTCGCTAAGCCGGGCTTTGACAGCCGCAAGCGATGGATCCGGCGTTTTGCTCTTGGCCAACGGCTCGGAAAAGCTGAAGGCCAACTCACCCTCCCGCGTGGCCGAGTTGATGAACGAACGCTTTCCCATGAACCTCGACACCAACCAGTATTTCACCCTGCTCTATGGCATTCTTGATACGCAGACCTTTACCTTCCGCTTTGTCAGGGGCGGGCATCCCGCGCCGATTCTTGTCAGTGAAAACAGCGCCCACGAGTTGGACGTGGCCTGCGGCCCGGCGATCGGCATCGTTCCCAGGACGCGATACGAAGAGCATTCCGTCCAGCTTCAGCCAGGTGATCGGCTCTTGTTTTTCACCGACGGGCTCGAAGAGGCCAATAACCAGCAAGGAGAAGAATTCGGTGTCCAAAGGTTGCTGGATTCCCTGGCCCGTCATCGCGGGGAGGCGTTGAACGAGATGATCGGCGATCTCGTCAACGAAGTGGACCACTTTAGCGCAGGCACTCCCCAGCATGACGACATCACCATTGTCGGTTTTCACATCAGCCAGGAATCGGGTGATTTTTATGCAGACCGCTAGGAATTCTCTCTTGACGGGTCACGGGAGAATCTGAACACTCCGGACTTCCTGCGTGGGGGTATAGCTCAGCTGGAAGAGCACCAGGCTGGCAGTCTGGGTGTCGGGAGTTCGAGTCTCCCTACCTCCACCACTCAAAAACTTCGATCCGGCCGCGCTTTCATGCCCCCGGGCTTCTTTTTTCCTGGCTCAGTTCTTCTCAGTCTGCCGGGCAAGGACTCCCAGAATTTCATCCAGTTCCGAGCGGGATCGAACCCCGACGGTAAACGCATCGAGAAGACGGGAATCCAGGGCGTAGCGAATTCCTTTTTCCACGTCCGCTGCCGAGCGGGCCTCGCCCTGCGCCAGAATTTTCATCCCGATCACGCCTTTTTTCCGCGCCCGCATCGATGAGAGCACTTCTTTGACCGTCACCACGTCCGAGTCCATGTGGCGGCCCCAGGGATTCAACCGGGCGAGGTCCACATCCACCCAAGGTTCCCTGGCCGCCGTCTTCAGTGCCTGGATCGAGTGGCAACTCACCCCGTGGGCGCGCACGATGCCACGAGATTTCGCCTCCGAGAGGGCTTCCATGGCGCCCGCGTGTTTTTGCGGCCAATCACCGCTAAATTTGCAGTGAAGGAGGACCACATCCAAAACATCCGTGCCGAGTTCCCGGCGGAACCGATCGAGATCTCGGCGCATGGACTCGGCCGTCCGAGCATGGGACTTCGTCAGGAGAAACACATCTTCCCGGGGAATCGAGCCGCCTCCTGCCTGCAACGCGTGACTCATCGAGTCATGGGAGCCATAAGCATCCGCCAGATCAAAATAAGTCACCCCGCGGTCGTATGCATATTCCAGCAAGGAAACGAGGTTTCTCTGGCCTAGCCGCGTCTGATCAGAGCTGCCGCCAAAGCCCATGGTGCCCGTGCCAATCCCGAGAAGAGAGGGCCGGAGCCCCGTTTGGCCAAGGGGCCTCTTTGGGAGGGTGAAGTGTTCCAGTTGATCTTTTTGAGACTTGTCGGCCCTCACCAGGCCGGTTGCCCCGATCAGCCCGGCGGTGCTGGCGAGAAGAAAGGCGCGGCGATTCAGTTTCATGGGTCGGAAGTCCTTTGTGATCGGCCGATTCTCAGCCGGACGATTCTTTGAATCAACGTCATCGATGCAAGTTTGTTGCTAAGTTTATGGACGATCCATTTTCGTCCCTTTCCATTTGCGCCTGCCCAGGGCTCTGACATAGGCGCGCAGGCTATCTCTATCGCAGGTGGCAACGGGTTGGACACATTCGCGGAAAACATCATGAGGTGGCTCTCGGGATATTCCCCCGTGGTGCAATCCTGCTTTGCGGGCCTCTTCACCTGGGGTGTCACCGCTCTTGGGGCCTCCCTGGTTCTCTTTTTCAAGCGGATGAACCAGGCGGCTCTCGATTTCATGCTGGGTTTTGCGGCCGGCGTGATGATCGCCGCCAGCGTCTGGTCACTCGTGATCCCCGGAATCTCCATGGCGGAAGCCCAGGGGCGGATTCCGTGGCTGACAGCGGCCATTGGCTTTCTGTCGGGAGGCATCTTCCTTCGGATCGGCGATCGCTTTATCCCTCATCTCCATCTCTTCGAGGACCTTGGCCACGCGGAAGGACCGAAAACCTCCCTTCGGCGGTCCATTCTCCTCGTCCTTGCCATTACCCTTCACAATATCCCCGAAGGCCTTGCGGTTGGGTTTACCTTTGGCGCCGCCGCTCACGGCGTGGCGTCGGCCAGTGGCGCAACCCTGGGCGCCGCCGTTGCACTGGCCATTGGCATCGGGCTGCAAAACTTCCCCGAGGGAGTCGCCGTTGCAATGCCCTTGCGAGGCGAGGGCATGAGCCGTGGCCGCAGTTTCTGGTATGGACAGCTCTCGGGAATTGTCGAGCCCATCGCGGCGATGATTGGCGCCGGCGCGGTCCTGCTCGTGGAACCGATTCTTCCCTACGCGCTCTGCTTTGCCGCTGGGGCCATGATCTATGTGGTTGTGGAAGAATTAATCCCCGAATCCCAAAGCCACGAAAACACGGACCTGGCCACCATGGGAGCCATGGGTGGTTTTACGGTCATGATGGTTTTGGATGTCGCGCTGGGCTGATTGCGTCCCGGCAGAGAAAAATCCCTCTTCCCCCGGATTTCCGCTTTCGCCAGCCTGATCATTCCCCGGCGAGGAAATCCCGACTGGAAGGATTTTGGGTATGAACGAGGAAATCGCGATCCGGCTGGAACGGCTTTCCCACGGGGAAGGCCTGCCGCTCCCCTGCTATCAAACGGGAGGGTCGAGCGGCATGGACGTCTGCGCGGCGGTCAAGGAACCAGTGGTCATCGAACCGGGCCGCATCAAGCTGATTCCAACGGGGTTTAAGATGGAGATCCCCGAGGGCTTTGAAATCCAGATCCGCCCACGAAGCGGCTTGGCACTGAAACACGGGATCATGCTGCCGAACGCGCCCGGCACGATCGACGCAGATTATCGTGGCGAACTGCAGGTGATCGTGCTCAATGGTGGCGGCCAGCCGTTTACCGTGGACCGTGGTTTAAGAATTGCTCAACTGGTCCTCTGCCGCGTTGACAAGGCCCGATGGGAAATTGTTGATCAAGTTGAAGAGACGCCCCGGGGGGGCGGAGGCTTCGGGCACACGGGCCACTGAACGCATTGCCTTTCGAAATTTCCAACACAAGAGAACCCCTATGAGCAAGAGTCCAGACGCAAAGCCGAAAAAACGCGGATTGTTGAAAAAAATCCTCCTCGGAGTTGTGGCAGCACTCATTCTGTTACTGATGATCGCGCGCGTCGCGGCTCCGGGTATCATCCGGGGCCAGATCGAATCCATCGCTTCAAAAATGCTCGCGGGCGAGGTCACTGTCGAGGATGTCGACCTTTTCATCCTCGGTGGAGGCGCTTCTCTTCAGGGGCTTCAGGTGGCCGCGCCGGAAGGTTTTCCCAGCGAGACGATTTTCCGTTTCGATGATGCCGGAGCGAATGTGGCGCTGGGCTCTCTCCTTGGTAACACGATCGTTATTGAGCAAGTGACTCTGACCGGCTTTGAATCAAATCTCGATGTGACCCAGGATGGCCGCCAAAGTCTGCGAACGCTGCTCCAGCCGATGCTCGATAAAATGGAGGAGCCAACGGAGCCCGAAGAGCCGACAAGCCCATCGGAAGAGGAACGGGCCCCGGCGAAGGGCCTTCGTATAGACGAAATGATTTTGAAAGATCTCGCCGTGAGTGTCCGCGATGCCTATGCGATGGAGACACCGATCGAGAGCACTTTCGTTCTCTCTCAGGTTCGGGTCGTGAATGCAGGCATGCCTGCGCCGGGCGAGGAAGCCGGTTTCGGCACCACGGAACTGGTGGTGGAGGGTCTTCGCTGGACAGCGCCGAAGTCTTATTCGGAAGAAGAGATCTTCCACCTGGATAACTTCGTCCTGGCGATCGATAGCGGCCGGCTGTTCGAAACGATGGAACAGCCCGACATCGTCGTTCAAAATCTGGAAACCGCTGGGACTCGTGTCGTTCTGGAATCGAAGACATCGGACGATCCATCGGGTGCCAGTATGCGCGAGGCTCTGACCGCCTATCTGAACGCCACCAGTCTGGAGGACCCTCAGAGGCTCGACGCGGAAGACCAGCCGGATGCCTCGGAAAAAGAGGAAAAGAAGAATCTGCTCGCCGGGCTCAAAAGCACGGCAGAGGGCGTTCGCAACCGCGTGGAAGAAGTTGCCGCGGGCAAAGAGGAACAGGCGGAAGAATCCCCGGAAGGCGGCGAAGAACCCGCCTTTAAGCGCATCGAATTGCAGCGGATCGCCATCGAAAGCACGGAACTGCGGCAGATTCAGGAGAGCCAAGAAGACCCTCGAATCCTTGGCGGCGTGGTCAGCGTCCAGGGGTCAAACATTGTTTATCCCCACGAAAAGGGAACAGATGCGAACTTGCGGATTAACGCGGCAAACCTTCCCGACTCAGCAGATCAGTGGGCAATCGATGTAGCCGGAAACGGCGCCCTGACGGATACGACCTACATGCCATCGCGTACCATTGATGTGAATATAGACAATTTCTCCCTCGCGGGTGTGGAGCAGATCACCTCGGGAAATCTGAATACGGAAGCGGATCTGGAGGTCGCCGACGGCAAACTGTCTGGAACCATGAAACTCAATCTCGAGAAGTTTGCGTACGACAATTCGCTGGACGGATCTTTGAATCGTCCCACTCTGACAACGTTACAGCTGCTGAGCGTCATGCAGCTTCCGGAGGTCGAGCTTCAGCCGATTCCCCTGAAGGGCATCAGCCCGCTGCAGTTCCTCCGGGAACTGCTTTCACGGCTTCGCGTTTCCGCCACGGATGTCCTGTCCAATGCCTCTGGGGAAGTGCGCCAGCAAGTTCAGGATCTCGCGGGCGAACTTGACCTGAATGCGGAATCCGCTTCGGAAGCGGCAAAGAAGATTGGGGAGAACCTCGAAGGCGCAGCGGAGCAGATTACGGGCAACGAGGACGTGAAGAAAGCTGCCGAAGGAGCCAAAGAGGCCGCCAAGGGCATCGGGAATCAGATCGAGGGGTTGTTTGGTTCCAAGAAAAAGGACGAAGAAAAGTGATTGAGGCAGAGGCGTGGTGGGGCTGAGGCTTGCCGGGTGGCTTTTTTCGTTGCCTGGAACAGCATCCTCGTAGTTTTTCTGCAAGTGAAACCTGCAAGATTTGCGCGGCCAGCCCATTGATTCTGCCTCATTTACAAGGTTTTCATGCCTCAGCCGCCCCAACGGGTCCTCATGCACAGAAGCCGCAGCCCTGCTATCTGGCGGGGGGGAGCACTCTTTTGATCTTCATCGACCCCCCAATTCTGGCCGCCTTCACGGTTCTGTTGGTTTTGCTCCTGGTGCTTCTGATCGCCCGGTTAACGGCAGCTCCAAAGCCGAATCGCAGGCATTCGCGACGTTATGACCAGCAAGAGGATGAACCCGAATTCCCCGCTGGGCGGGCGTCCTATGACATGCCAACGCCCGTCCCAGCGGACTTACCGACCCGCAAGCTGTCCCCTTCCCGCAAACAAACAACTCCTCCCGAAGAGCGGCGCCCCAACCTCCCGCCAAATCCCGCTGATGTGCAAAACCAGGAGAAGGAAGACCCCCTTGGGGCCGCCCAGGGCTGGCAGCGGCTCGCCCGATGGCATCGCGCCGCGGAATGTTATCTTCGAGGTGGAGAGAAACTGAAAGCCGCTCGTGTCTATCTTTCTCTTCAACAACGGGACCAGGCGATCCCTCTTCTCAGGGAAGCGCTCAAAACATCCCCTTCCGATGAACAAACACGCCTCTTACTTGTCGAAGCTCTCTTTGACGAAGGAGAAATCGATGAGGCAAGGGGCCTCATTGAAGCCGTCGTTAAGGAAGACGAAACGGGTGAGAATGCATCCGTGTCTCCACAGTTCATTGAAAATGCCGGCCGTGTGATGGAGGCCTGCGACCTTCTCAAAGACGCCGAGCATTATTATCGACTCGCTTTACGCAGGGAAGACCGGTTGATGGAAATCAATCAAAGGGTCATGCTCCTGCGCCAGCTGAACCGTCTCGGCAACCGGCCGGACAATTCCTCGGACAAGGGGCACGCCAAAGAATTTCTCGAAAGATTTGCTTATGAAAGCCGTATAGACGAAGACGGGCTGGAAAAGCCTCCAGAGGCTGAACTGTCGAGGGGCGAGGACCTGACAGGCCATCAAATCATTGTCGGACACCTGGCTCTTGGCTTTCAACAGCAGGAACCGGTGACAACCGTTGGCTCCGTCTATGCACTGTCCCGCAGATACATCCTCGAGTCCCTGGTCGAGAAATCCCGCCGCTCTGCCGTGTTCCGAGCGCGCGATCGCTTGCTCGATTTTCCTGTCGCCCTGAAACTCTACCGGGTTCCCGATGATTTCACCGGCATGGACCTGCTCAAAAGCCGCCTCCTCGCCGTGGCCCACCTGAATCATCCAAACCTGGGCAAGATCAGCTTTGCCGACCGCGAAGGCCGGGTTATTCGATTGGCGACAGAATACCTGGGAGGCGGAGATCTGCGCGAATTCCTCAAGAAGATGGGCGGCGTGGGGCTGCCCCTGATCATCCGGATG
>CAYFUR010000019.1:0-44341 GCA_964346275.1 uncultured Candidatus Sumerlaeota bacterium | reverse complement strand
CGCCATCTCACCCTCTTTCCCCTCTGGCTGGAACTCAGCGGCCTGCCCGAGGCGCTTTACGAAAAGGCCAGGACGGCCTCGCCCTGGGCGGTCTTCAAGAAAATCGTCGAGCTGGACATGGCCGCCAATCCCGCCCGGCCGGGGCTGGTGGAGATTCCCCTGGCCGAGTTGGCGGCCCGCTCCGGCGTCGAGCCCGCCCGCGTGGAAAAAGCCGTCAAGGCCATGCGCAAGCTTGGCGTGGCGCGGGCTTTTCTCCCAGACAGCGAGGAAGAGCCGGCGCTGTTCCAGCTCATCACCCCGATTCCCACGCCCAAGAGCTGCGACGAGGTCCGCGCCAGCCACCCTGATCCCTTCCTCGAGGCGGAATGGCCGCCCCGCTACGCCGTCGAGGTGAAGGAAGAAGAGGAGGAGGCCGCCGCCTCCGGCGAGCGCGAGGCCAAAATCCGCCGCGTTGTGGATCTTTATCTGAATACTTTTTCCATGAAAATAAACTCCATTATCCTCGATCAGCTCCAGATGATCTGCGACCGTTACGACCTGGCGTTGATCGAAAAGGTGTTCGAGCGGGCAAAAAAGCGCGAGGCGCGCAGTCTGAGCTGGATTCTTTCGGAAATCCGGCGCGAAATGAAAATCCAGGCAAAAGCCGAAGAGTTGCGGCGCCAGGAATCCCAGAGCGCGCTTTAGCCGGGGCTTTCCCCGCGGAATTAAGGCGCTCCGGAGGGCCTTGTTTTTGCCCTTCTTTCGTCTTTTCACGGCCATGCGGCGGGCTTTGCGGCCGAGGGGGAAAAAACTCGGAAAATTCTCGCGAATTGCAGTTGACTTGGGGTGGGGCCAAACCTACTGTCCTCGCCCGCTGCACGGAAAAGCCCGTTTCGCGACGGCACTTTCGGGCAGCGGTTTTTGCGGGCCACGGATTCCCTCCCCGTGGCATTGGCCCAAGGCCACCGCAACTGATGGTCTGAAGACCAACAGGAAGTCGAGGGCGCCTTCCGCTTTCCGCCTCTTCGCAGGGGCGGGTAGCCGTGCGCCGCCTCTCCGATTTCCTCACTTCAGATCACAACGCAGAAAACCCCGCTCTGCCTGGGGCCGCGCGCCAACGCTCACGGCGCCCTCCGAGGGGCAGGCAAGGCAGGGACAGAAACGACCAAACGCCCCATTAAGGGCGGCACTACAAAACCAGATTCCAGCTGGGGGCACAAAATGGCTAAGGAAGCATTCAAGCGAGACAAGCCGCATATTAACGTCGGCACCATCGGACACATCGACCACGGCAAGACCACGCTCACGGCGGCAATCACCAAGCACCAGCACAGCAAGGGGCTTGGCATGTTCGTCGACTTCGCCGCCATTGATAAGGCGCCGGAGGAAAAAGATCGTGGTATCACCATCAACACGGCGCACGTTGAATATCAGACCCAGACGCGCCACTATGCACACGTCGACTGCCCGGGCCACGCCGACTATATCAAGAATATGATCACCGGTGCCGCCCAGATGGATGGGGCGATCCTCGTGGTCGCCGCCACCGACGGCCCCATGCCGCAGACTCGTGAGCACGTCCTCCTGGCCCGCCAGGTCAACGTGCCCGCCCTTGTCGTTTACCTCAACAAGTGCGACATGGTTGACGACGAAGAGCTGCTCGAACTCGTTGAAATGGAAGTTCGCGAACTCCTCGATAAGTACGATTTCCCCGGCGACGACACCCCGGTTGTTCGCGGCTCCGCCCTGAAGGCTCTCGAGGGCGAAGAAAGCGAATTGGGCACCCAGTCCATCGACCGCCTTATGGATGCCTGCGACGAGTGGATCCAGGAGCCCGAGCGCGATACCGACAAAGACTTCCTCATGCCCATCGAGGATGTCTTCTCGATCTCCGGCCGCGGCACCGTGGTGACGGGCCGTGTCGAGCGCGGAATTCTCAAGAAAATGACGGAAGTCGAGCTGGTCGGTCTGACCGATACCCGCAAGACTGTGGCGACGGACATCGAAATGTTCCGCAAACTGCTGGACGAAGCGATCGCCGGCGATAACGTGGGCCTGCTTCTCCGCGGTATCGGCAAGGACGACGCCGAGCGCGGAATGGTCGTGGCCAAGCCGGGTTCGATTAAGCCCCACACCAGGTTCAAGGCTTCCGTTTACGTCCTGAACAAGGAAGAAGGCGGCCGCCATACGCCGTTCTTTAAGGGCTACAAGCCGCAGTTCTACTTCCGCACCACCGACGTGACCGGCGAAGTGCTTCTTCCCGAGGGCGTCGAGATGGTCATGCCTGGCGACAACGTCGAGATCACCGGCGTGCTCGGCAAGCCCATCGCGATCGAGAAGGAATTGCGTTTCGCGATCCGCGAAGGCGGCCGCACCGTGGGTGCCGGCGTCGTCTCCGACGTGATCGAGTAATCGCACGAGCAAGATAAGCCGAGCGGGGAGGGCAGAGCCCCTGATCTCCCCGCTCTTCTTCTGAACAGGAAACTCTAGGAAACGACGGCGATTAACAACATGCCAAGCCAAGTTATCCGCATCAACCTCTGGTCCTTCGACAGCCGCCTTCTCGATACGTCGGTCGGCTCAATCGTGGACACGGCGCGCACGACGGGCGCCAACGTGGCGGGGCCGGTGCCCCTGCCCACGCGCATCCGCCGCTTTACGGTCAATCGGTCGCCCAATGGCGACAAGAAGAGCCGGGAGCAGTTTGAAATGCGCCAGCACAAGCGTCTCATTGATCTGGTAGACCCGCCGCAGAAGACGCTCGATGAATTGCAGAGCCTCGATCTGCCCGCGGGTGTCTATGTGGAGATCAAGCTGACGTCGTAAGGGCGCCGCGCGCACCTGTCTGCCGCCGGTGAGATGGCGGCCGCATTCAAAAGGACCGATCCAGTGGGACGCCCGACCGTGAGGGGCGGACCACGGCGAAGAAACGGAGGTTCCGGGAAATATGCCGCTCGGATTGTTGGGCAAAAAGTTGGGAATGACTCAGGTCTTCGATGAGAAGGGTGCCGTCATCCCCGTGACATTGATAGAAGCCGGCCCCTGCCCGGTTGTTTGCAAGCGCACTGTCGAGGATGACGGCTATGCCGCTGTCCAGATTGGCTACGATGCCAAGCCCGAGCGCAAAGTGAACAAACCCGAAGCGGGCCACTATGCAAAGGCCGGCGTCGCTCCCGTTCGCTTTGTACGCGAGATCCGGGGCGATGAAACAGCCGAATTGGAAGTCGGCCAGAACCTGTCGGTGGAAATCTTCGAAGAAGGCGAGAAGGTTTCCATCTCCGGCACGAGCAAAGGCCGTGGATTCGCTGGCGTTCTCAAGCGCCACAACAGCCACCCCGGCCCGAACAGCCACGGCTCCATGTATCACAATGGTCCCGGGTCCATGGGCGGAGCTTCCGATCCCTCGCGCGTCTTCAAGGGCAAGAAACTGCCCGGCCACTATGGCAGCGAGCGGGTGACGGTGAAGAACCTGAAGATTGTCAAGGCCGACGCGGCGCGCAACCTCCTCCTCATCAAGGGGTCGGTGCCCGGTGCAAACGGCGGCTACGTTATTATTCGCAAGGCGAAGAGCCGCCAGGCGAACCAAGGCTGATCAAGACTAAGTCTTTGATAGAAGGCACGGAACTATGCCGGAACTGAAGGTAAAAAATCAAAAAGGCCAGGACGCGGGCTCGCTGACACTCGGCGACGTGGTCTTCGCCTCCGAGAAGAATGCCCAGGTGGTGGCGGAAGTCTTCAATGCCTTCCGGAACAATCAGCGCCAGGGCACGCATTCCACGCGCACGCGGGGAACAATCCGCGGCGGCGGCCGCAAGCCATGGCGCCAGAAAGGCACGGGCCGCGCCCGGCATGGCTCGATCCGGTCAAACATCTGGACCGGTGGTTCCGTCGCCCATGGCCCGCTTCCGCGCAGCTATCGCGAGAAGGTCAACAAGAAGAAGCGCCGCGCTGCCTTCCGCGCGATCCTGACAGATAAGTTTGAAGCCGGCGAAATCATTGTGGTCGACACCCTGGATTTTCCCGGCGAGCCGAAGACCAAGTCGGTCGTGGAGTTCCGCGGCCAGGTCGGAGCGAAGGGCAAGACCCTGATCGTGACCAAGGAAAAAGACGAGGCGCTCAACCGCGCGGCCCGCAACCTTGGCGGCTCGGCCCAAGTGCCGACGCGCGTCCAGGTCGAAAACGCGATTTCTGTCTATGACCTGCTCGTTTGCGATACGCTGATTATCACGCGGGACGCCGTCCAGGCGTTGGAGGAGCGTTTAAAATGATTCAGAAGAGCCCCTATCAGATCCTTGTCCGCCCGATTATTACGGAAAAGGCCCTCCACGGCACGGAAAAGACGGCGCAGGAATACGTCTTCCATGTGGGGATCGACGCGAACAAGCGCGAGATCAAGTGGGCCGTGGAAACCGCCTACGGCGTGACGGTGCAGAACGTGAATACCGTGAAGGTGAAGGGCAAGGACCGCTCGTCGCGGATGCGTCCGGGACGGGGCGGCAAGCGCCCAGATGTGAAGAAAGCCTACGTGACGCTTGCCGAAGGCCAGCAGATCGAGCTGATGTAAGAGGAGCCTGAACCGAGATGCCGATCAAAAGATTCAATCCTTATACGCCGGTCCGCCGCACCATGACGGTGTTGAGCTTTGAAGAGCTCACCAAGAAGGCGCCGGAGCGTTCCCTGCTCGAGCGCCTTCCATACAAGGCGGGACACAACAACCATGGGCGCATTACCAGCCGTTTCCGCGGCGGACGCCATAAGCGGCTTTACCGTGTGGTTGATTTCAAGCGGGCCCATGACGGGGTGCCCGCCAAGGTCGCGGCGATCGAATACGATCCCTACCGCACCTCGCACCTTGCCCTGCTTCACTATGCCGACGGCAAGAAGGCCTACATCATTCAGCCCAAGGGCTTGAAAGTCGGAGCGAAGGTGATGAGCGGCGAGGGAGCGGAGATCCGCCTGGGCAATTGCCTGCCGCTGAGCAAGATTCCCGTCGGCAGCACGATTCACTGCGTGGAGCTTCAGCCGGGCAAGGGAGCCCAGCTTTGCCGCTCCGCTGGAAACAGCACCGTCCTTTTGGCGCGCGAGGGCCGCATGGCCACATTGCGCCTGCCCTCGGGCGAAGTGCGCCAGGTGCCATCCAAGTGCCGGGCCACGATGGGCTCGGTGGGCAACCAGGATCACGAACTGGTCACCGCGGGCAAGGCGGGCCGCTCGCGCTGGAAAGGCCGTCGGCCCCACAACCGCGGCGTCACCATGAACCCGGTGGATCACCCCATGGGCGGCGGCGAAGGCCGTTCCTCCGGCGGGCGCCACCCTTGTTCCCCCTGGGGCCAGATCAGCAAGGGCCTGCGTACCCGTCGTGGCAAGAAGGCCAGCACGCGCCTCATTATCCGGCGCCGCACGAAGTAAGACGACCACTACCGGAAGCGGCCCGGCCGCTCCGAAATTGAAGGAAGAAGGAAAAGATGCCTCGTTCTCTGAAGAAGCCGCCTTTCGTGGATTACCACCTGATGGACAAGGTGGAAGCGCTCAACGATTCCAACAGCAAGAGGGTCGTCAAGACATGGTCGCGGCGTTCCATGATTGTTCCGGAAATGGTTGGGCACACGATCGCGATCCACAATGGCAAGGCCTTCATCCCCGTGTTTGTCACGGAGAACATGGTGGGCCACAAACTGGGCGAGTTCGCCCTCACGCGCACTTTCAAAACCCACGGCGGCAAAACGGCCAAGTCCATCCGCTGAGCGAGATTCGTTAACCCGGGAGAAGAAGTCTCATGGCAGCTGGTTTGAGCAAAAAGAAGGAGACGGCCAAGGGCCAGCCGATCGTCGGCAAGTCGATGACCCGGTTCGTGCGCGTCGCTCCTCGCAAAGTCCGCCTGGTGGCGGACGTGATCCGGGGCAAGACGGTGGGCGAAGCCCTGGAAACCCTGGAATTCATGCATCGTCCGTCTGCGGTGCCCGCGATGACAAAAGCCCTCAAGGCGGCCGTTGCAAGCGCCTCGGAGGTGCATCCCCAGCCAGAGAATCTGGTGGTCGCCGAGGCGATTATCGACGAAGCGCCGATGCTCAAGCGCATTCGTCCTGCCGCGATGGGGCGTGCGGTGCGGATCCGCAAGCGCCAGAGCCACATCTTCCTCGCCCTGGCGGAAACGTAATTGGGTTTAGCCGATTAAAGGAGAAAAGTTTTGGGTCAGAAAGTACACCCCTACGGTCTGCGGCTCGGGATCATCAAAGACTGGCAATCGCGCAGCTACGCGGGACGGAATTACCGCGAGATGCTGCACGAGGACCTGGAGATCCGCAAGCTCATCAAGTCTCAGTTCGCCCACGCCGGCATTGCCCTGGTGGAGATCGAGCGGGCCACGAAACGCGCCAAGATGATCGTTCACACGGCTCGCCCGGGCATCGTCATCGGCAAGAAGGGCGAGAGCATTGAGCGGCTGCGCAAGATGCTCGAGGAAAAGACGGGCAAGCAGATTGTGATCAACATCGAGGAGATCAAGCGCCCGGACCTCAGCGCCCAGCTTGTGGCGGAAAACATCGCGGGCCAGCTCCTCCGCCGGATCAGCTTCCGACGCGCCATGAAGAAGACGGTGCAAAGCTGCATGAAAGCCGGTGCCCTGGGTGTCAAGATCCAGTGCTCGGGCCGCCTTGGCGGCGCGGAAATGAGCCGCACCGAGTGGTATCGCGAAGGCCGCGTCCCTCTCCACACCCTGCGCGCCGACATCGACTACGGTCTGGCCGAAGCGCGCACTAAGTATGGAATCATCGGCGTGAAGGCATGGGTCTTCCGCGGCGAAGTGTTCGAGAAGCCGGAAATCAAAGCAGCCAGCTAAAAAGAAACGACTCCGAGAAGGACCGGGATAGAAGAAGATGTTACTTCCAAAGAGACCAAAACACCGCAAGGTTCAGAAGGGCAAGCGCCGGGGCAAAGCCCACCGCGGCAATAAGCTGAGCTTCGGAACCTATGGCATTAAGGCGCTGGAGTGCGGCTGGATCACCAACCGCCAGATCGAGGCGGCTCGCGTGGCGATTACGCGCACGGTGCGCCGCGGCGGCAAGCTCTGGATCCGGATTTTCCCGGACAAGCCGCTCACCGTGAAGCCCGCGGAAACCCGCATGGGCAAAGGAAAAGGCAACCCGGAGCATTGGGTGGCGGTGATCAAGCCTGGCCGCGTCCTGTTCGAGCTGGAAGGCGTGACGGAGAGCATGGCTCGCCGCGCCATGGAACGCGCGATCCACAAGCTGCCCCTCAAGGCGAAGTTTATCATGCGCGAGAACATCTCCTCGGAGAGTGGGCACCAGGAGCCGGAGGAAATGGCCGAAGAGGGTGAAGTTCTGGCTCCGGCGGTTTCCAGCGAATCCGAAGGGGACAAGGAGTAAGCGACCATGGCACTGCAACCGGCAAAACTGCGCGAGCAGGATCTCAATGAACTGACGCTTCGTGCGGCGGAACTCCAGAAGGAGATGTTCGACCTGCGCCAGCGCCTCACCACGAAGGAGGAGCCGAACACCGCCCTCCTGAAAGATAAGAAGCGCGACTTTGCGCGCGTGTTGACTGTCATCCGCGAGAAGCAGCAGCAGGGCGAACCCGCTTAAAGCGGCATCCTGTCCTTTTTCACTGAATTAAGAAGAGGAGTCTGGCCCCATGGCCGAAGCAACAGAGCAACACAAAACGCTGGTCAAGCCGCGCCCGAAACGGCGTGTGGGCTTTGTGTCGAGCAACAAGATGGATCAGACCATCGTTGTGAACATCGACCGGCTGATTAAGCACCGCCTCTACAAGAAGTATATCCGGCGGCGCAAGAAACTCTATGTCCACGACGTGGAAAACACGGCGAACATTGGCGACAAGGTCGAGGTGGCCGAGATGACGCGGCCGCTGAGCAAGACCAAGCGTTGGCGCCTGGTCCGTGTGCTGGAGCGTGCCAAGTAATTGGCAGAACGACTGACTTTCACCGCTTGCGAGGAATAACGAGCAATGATTCAGGAATATACAACACTGCGAGTGGCGGACAATAGCGGCGCGAAGAAGGTGCGCTGTTTCAAGGTGCTGGGCGGTACGCGCCGGCGCTATGCGTCCATTGGCGACGTTATTGTGTGCTCTGTCCGCGACGCGGATCCCCACGGTAACATCAAAAAGGGAACCGTGGTGAAGGCGGTGATTGTCCGCACGCGCAAAGAAGTGCGTCGGGAGGATGGCAGCTACATCCGTTTCGACGACAACGCCGCCGTGCTGATTAACAACCAGAACGAACCGGTCGGCACCCGTATTTTCGGGGCTGTGGGCCGCGAACTGCGCGCCCGCCGGTTCATGCGGATCATCTCTCTGGCCCCCGAGGTCATGTAAGAATCAGGGACCCGCTAACGAGCCACGAAGAAAGAGGCACGAAGAACATGAAGAAGTGCAAGCTTCGCAAAGACGATCTGGTGGAAGTGATCTCCGGCAACGACCGGGGAAAGCGCGGACGCATTCTGGAAGTCTATCCCCGGCGCGACCAGGTGCTCGTGGAGGGTGTGAACTATCACACGCACCATGAACGCGTGCGCCAGGACAAAGGCGGCCAGTCCGGCGGTATCGAGGAGCGCGAAGCGCCGCTCCATATCAGTAACGTCATGATCGTCGACCCGAAGACGAACCAGGCCGCCCGCATCGGCGTGAAGGAAGAAGAAGGCGTGCGGGTACGATTCACAAAAGGACGCAACGCCTCGGGAGCCGTTCTCGACCAGTAACCGGCGAGAATTCAGCCCACCCCGCTTTTGGGAGTTGAGTGAAAACTATGGCAGAATCAAATGTGCAAGGAAATGGGGGCGCAGCCCTGGCCGAGCCCTTCAAGATCCCTCGCCTTCTGGCGAAGTATCGCAACGAAGCCGCCCCGGCTCTCCGTGAGAAGTTTGGCTACAAGAATTTCATGGAGATCCCCCGGCTCCAGAAAATCACCCTGAACATGGGTGTCGGCGACGCGGCGCGCGACGTGAAGGAACTCGACGCGGCAGAGCGCGAGCTGGCCATTATTGCCGGCCAGAAGGCCAAGCGCACCCGCGCTAAGGTTTCCGTCTCCTCCTTTAAGATCCGCGAGGGAATGCCCGTCGGATGCTTCGTGACTCTGCGCCGTGCCCGCATGTGGGAATTCATGGATCGCCTGGTCAATGTTTCCCTCCCGCGTGTGCGAGACTTTCGCGGGGTTCCTGGCAAGAGCTTCGATGGCCGCGGGAATTACTCCCTCGGTGTCCGCGAACACTTGATTTTCGTGGAGCTCGATTACAGCCAGATTTCGAAGAACCGCGGCCTGGATATCACTTTTGTGACCAACGCCAAAACCGACGCCGAAGCCAAGGAACTACTTCGCTTGCTCGGCATGCCATTCCGAAACTGATTCGGGGAGTAAAGAGAAAGAGACTATGCATTCCGATCCGATTGCCGACATGCTGACTCGGGTTCGCAACGCGAACTCCGGCGCCCTTGACCACGTGGATATTCCCAATTCCAAGGCCAAGGTCTCCATTGCACGGATTCTGAAGGACGAAGGATTCGTTAAATATTACAAGGTCATGCGGAACACCAAGCAGGGAACGATTCGTATTTTCCTGAAATACGGACCGGAGCGCGAACGTGTTCTCTCGGGCCTTCAGCGCGTCAGCAAGCCGAGCCTTCGCCGCTATATGAAATCCCACGAGATCCCCCACGTCCGCGGCGGGCTGGGCGTCGCCATCATGTCGACATCCCAGGGGATTCTGACGGGACGCGAATGCCGCCAGCGGAAAATCGGCGGCGAAATCCTCGCCACGGTCTGGTGAGAGCTTGTTCCGGCCCAGGCCGGAGCGCGGATGAACTGGAACTTTTCCCAACGCGCCAGGGGCGACTGCCGAAACACCCCGGCGTTTTCAGATGGAGGTAACGGCTGTGAGCCGAATCGGTAAACTTCCCATTTCGGTGCCCCAAGGGGTCACCGTGACGATCAAGCCCACCGAGGTCCACGTGAAGGGGCCGAAGGGGGAAATGTCCGTGGAGACCCACGCCCGCGTGGAAGTCTCCCAGGAAGATGGCGAGGTCCGTGTGCGCCGCTATGATGATTCGCGGCAAAGCCGGATGTTCCACGGGCTTTACCAGCGTTTGATCCGCAACTGCGTGATCGGCGTCACCGAGGGCTTCCGCAAGGAACTGGAGATCCAGGGCGTCGGTTTTCGCGCCCAGCTCCAGGGCAAGAGCCTGAACCTGAATCTCGGATTCTCCCACCCGGTGGTCATCGATCCGCCCAAAGACGTGGCTTTCCAGGTTCCCCAGCCCACCCAGGTGATCGTCGAGGGCATGGATAAGCAGGTGGTCGGTCAGATCGCCTCGGAGATTCGGCGCCTGCGCCCCGTGGAGCCCTACAAGGGCAAGGGCGTGCGCTATCTTGGCGAACGCGTGATCCGCAAGGCCGGCAAGTCGGCGAAGTAATCTTAAGGAGACTGACAACCGCCGTGGCCTCTTGATGGGGCCGGCAACAGGCGGAGGATAAAGCGATGAGAGTGACGAAGAATCAACGATTGAAAAGACGCCACCTGCGGGTGCGCCGGAAAATCAGCGGCACGGAAGAACGCCCCCGCCTTGTGGTGCGCAAAACGCTCAAGCACCTCTATGCCCAGGTGGTGGATGATTCGCCCGAGCATGGCAGCCGCACGCTGGTGACGTTTACCACGGCGGGCAAAGAAGCGCAGGGCAAGCACATGCGCAACAAGGACCACGCGGCGGAGCTGGGCAAGACCGTCGGCTCCGAGTTGAAGGCGCGGGGTATCACGCGCATTGTTTTCGACCGTGGCGGATACCGCTATCACGGCTGCGTCAGAAACCTCGCCGAGTCGGTGCGCGAAGCCGGCATCGAATTTTAACCAATCCGCCAGACGGGAAAGGATTGAGAGTTTTGAGCAACGACATGGAAATGAATAATCCCGGACAGCAGCAGGGCGAAGCGCCCCCGCAAGACGTCGATCCTATCGGCGAAGCGGTCCGGATTCACCAGGAAGAAATCGATCCTTCCAAGCTGGATCTCCGCGAAGAGGTCGTTCAGCTTAACCGCGTGGCAAAGGTCGTCAAAGGCGGCCGCCGCTTCAGCTTCTCCGCCCTCGTGGTGGTTGGCGATGGTGTCTGCCACGTTGGTGTGGGATTCGGTAAGGCCAACGAAGTGCCCGATTCGATTCAGAAGGGCGTGGAAGCGGCCAAGAAGGCTTTGATCCGCGTTCCGCTTGTGGGCCGCACGATTCCGTTCTCGGTCATGGGCCGGTTCGGCGCGGGCCGCCTGCTCATGCGTCCGGCCTCCGAAGGTACGGGGCTGATCGCTGGTCCCGCCGCGCGCGCGGTGCTCGAGCTGGCCGGCGTCGGTGACATCCTGACCAAAGTGCGCGGTAGTGAGAACCAGCTGAACGTTGTCCGTGCCTGCTTTGAAGGCCTGAAGCAGCTCGAACTGGCGGAAGAAGTGGCCCAGCGCCGCGGCAAGACACTGGAAGAGATGATGGGGCGCAAGGCGGCCAATCGCTATCGCGAGGCCCGCCGCCAGGTGCTCTCCGGATTCACCAGCGCTCGCCAGCAGGAACAGGATCGCCGCGACAAGTCCCACATGGGAACTTACTCCGCCGGCGGAGCAAAAGAATAGAATCCAAGAAGGGGCATGCCTCACTGGCAAGCCCTCGTATCCCGATAAAGGATCCGAATGATGAAGAAGGTGAAGATTACCTGGGTTAAGAGCCAGATTGCCTGCCGGGAAAGGCACCGCCGGACGCTCCGGGCGCTTGGGTTCCACCGGCTTAACGAGACGATCGAAAAAGAACTCTCGCCGGCCATCGCCGGTATGATTGACCAGGTGAATTACTTGGTGAAAGTCGAGGAAGTGGACTGATGAAGATTCATGAACTGCCTGTCGATAAAGGCCGTCTGACCTCCAAGGGCGGAAAGAAAAAGAAAAAACGCCTTGGACGCGGCGAAGGCTCGGGCCACGGCAAAACGTCGGGCAAGGGCCACAAGGGCCAGGCGTCGCGTACTGGGGGCACCAAGCCCTCGCCTTTCGAGGGTGGCCAGATGCCGATCACCCGGCGGATTCCCAAGCGCGGATTCAAGAATCCGTTTCGCAAGGAATTCGAGGTCGTCAATCTCTCGAGCCTCGAGAAGAATTTCGAAGCGGGCGCCACGGTCGACGTGGACGCGTTGAGGAAGGCTCGCCTCGTGCGCAGCAAAAAACCGGTGAAGCTTCTTGCCAACGGGGAGATTTCAAAAGCCCTGACGGTGAAGCTCCACAAAGCCAGCGAAACCGCCCAGAAGAAACTGGCGGACGCCGGGGGCAAGTTCGAAGCGATTAACGGTTGATTCCCCGGGCGGCCCTGTGGCCGCCTTCTCCGCCTCCCCGGCAGTCGCCGCAATCCGAAAGAGTAAGTGGGCCGCCACCCTTCATGATACAGACGATCCGGAATATTTTTGCCATTAAGGATCTTCGCCAGAGGATCCTTTTTACTCTGTTGATGATCGCCATCTACCGGATTGGCTCCTTTGTGCCGATCCCCTTTGTCAGTGTGGAACACATCCAGGATGCGTTCTCTGGCGGCGGTCTCACAGGCGGGCTGTTTGGTGTTGCCGATATGTTTACCGGCGGGGCTTTCAGCAAGCTCACCGTCATGGCTCTCGGCATCATGCCCTATATCTCCGCATCCATTATTCTCCAGGTGATGATGCCGGTGGTTCCCCGGCTGGAGAAAATCGCCAAGGAAGGCGAGGCGGGGCGGAAGAAAATCACCCAGTGGACCCGTTACGGCACGGTCCTTCTGGCGGTGATTCAGAGCGCCGGCCTGGCCATGTATATCCTCAGTGATCCCACGCTCATCACCCCATCGATGCGCAGTACGCCGGGACTGTTCATCCTCTCGACGATCATCACGGTGACGGCCGCCACCACCTTCCTCATGTGGATCGGTGAAAAGATCACGGAAAAAGGGGTCGGCAACGGCATCTCCCTGCTGATCGCTCTCGGTATCATGGCGAGCTATCCGGCCAACATCCGGCTCAGTGCCAAGGCGGTGGAGCTCGAATCCTTCGCTCCGATCTGGCTGCTGATCGTTGCCGGCATTTGCGTGTTCGCCACCGTCATGATCATCCTGATTCAGGAAGGCGCGCGGAAAATCCCTATCCAGCACGCCAAGCAGATGATGGGGCGCCGGATGCAGGCCTCGCAGACAAACTATCTGCCTCTGAAGGTCAACACGGCGGGCGTCATGCCGGTGATTTTCTCCTCGGCGCTGCTCACGCTTCCCTCCACCGTTTTCGGCTGGATCGGCGCGAATCCGGGCACGTCTTTCGGCATCGTTGGCCAACTCTTTTCACCGCAAACCACTTTGAATCTTTACAACTTGTTTGAGCTCGAGCGCGGATCCATCTTCCTGCTGCTCAAGGCTTTCAACATGTATACCTTCCTCTTCGTGGCCCTGACGGCGTTCTTCTGTTTTTTCTATACGGCGATTGTGTTCAACCCGCAGGACGTGGCCGACAACCTGCGCCGCGTGGGGGCCTTTGTTCCCGGTTACCGGCCCGGCAAGCAGACAGCGGACTACATCGACAAGGTCATGACACGCATCACCCTGGTCGGCGCGGTTTTCCTCTGCACGGTTTCCGTGCTGCCCCAGATGCTGATGCATTCATTTAATTTGCCCTATTACCTGACGGAATTCGCCGGCGGCACGGGCCTGATCATCGTGGTCGCCGTGGTGCTGGATACCATGAAGCAGGTGGAATCGCGCATGCTGATGCGCCATTACGAAGGCTTTAGTTCCCGGCGCCAGGCAGGAGGCGGACGCCGATGGGCGACGAGGGAAAAGCGCACCTGACGCGGGGAGCCAGATGAGAAGGATTTGATCGGGCGGACAGAGGAGAGAAGCCGGCGCTCCTGATCCGCCCGTTTCATTCGGATGGTAGAACGCCTTAACCTGGGAGCGAGCTTGCGTTGAATCTGATTCTTTTTGGCCCACCAGGCTCCGGGAAAGGCACGCAGTCCGAGCGTATTGTGGCGAAGTACCGGATGACGCATATTTCCACGGGCGATGCGTTGAGGACGGCGATTCGGAATAAAACGGAAGTGGGCCTGCGCGCACAGCAGATCATGGAATCCGGCGAACTGGTCGGCGACGATTTGGTGACGGATCTGCTCCGCGACATTATCCGGCCCCTGCGTTCGAAAACGGCGAGCTTTCTTTTCGATGGCTATCCCCGGACGCTGGAGCAGGTGAAGCGGCTCGAGATGTTGTGCGAGGAATTTGATCTCCCCGATGCCGCGGTGATCAACCTCGAGGTGCCAGAAGAGACACTGATCCTCCGGCTCACCGGGCGGCGGATTTGCGGTTCCTGCGGCGCAACCTACAATATCTACTTCTGGCCGACGCGCCAGGCCGGCCTTTGTGATAATTGTGCCGGACCGCTCACAAAGCGGGTGGACGACAGCCCGGAAACCGTCCGCGAGCGGCTCCGCGTTTATCACGGCCAGTGTTCGCCCGTGCTCGAGCATTACCGGGAACACGGCCAACTCTACACCATCGACGCCACCGGCGGCGCCGACGAGGTGTTTCAGAAAATTTGCCGGGTTATTGAAGAGAACTACTAGGCGCTTGAACCCATGAACCTGTTCGGACAGAAAAAAGACAAGAAACCGGGTCTCTATCTCAAGAGTCCAGATGAACTTGCTATTATGCGCCGCGCCGGGCATTTGCTCCAGCGCATTATTCACGAAGTCGTGGATGCCGCCGAGGAAGGCGTGGCCACGCTGGAGTTGGACAAAATCGCCTACAGCCGCATTCGCGAGGCGAAGGCTGTCCCAGGATTCCTCGGGCTCTATGATTTTCCAAACACGCTGTGCATCTCCATCAACGAGGAGATCGTGCATGGCGTTCCGGGCCGGCGGAAATTGAAACAGGGCGACTTGGTCACCATTGATTGCGGCCTGATTATCGACGGCTTTTACGCCGACACCGCCTATACGGTGGGGGTGGGGGAGATCAGCGAGGAAAGCCAGCGCCTGCTGCGTGCGACGCGCGACTCCCTCTATGCCGGGATCGAGGCCGCGCGCGTCGGCGGCCGGGTGGGTGACATCGGCTCCGCCGTGGAAAAAGTCGTTTACGAGGCTGGCTTTCACTGTATCGAGGAGTACACAGGCCACGGAATCGGCCGGGAACTCCATGAAGAGCCAAAGGTTTACAACACCTCGCGCGAGCGGGGAAAACGCATCCCAAACGGCCTGACCATTGCCATCGAGCCAATGGTCGGCGTGGGAACCGGCGAGACGGAAGAGTTGGAGGACGGGTGGACCGTGGTGACGAAGGACCGGTCGCTGGCGGCTCACTTCGAGCACACGGTGGCCATCACGGATCAAGGGGTGGAGATTCTGACGATGGATCCGGACCTGGAAGAATACGCCGCGAAGCAAGCGGCGGGGGGTTGAAGCAGGGCTCGTTCTGGCCCGGGAATTGTCGCGAACTTCTGTGACTTTCGGGCTTGACGGGTGGCAAGGCAGTTTGACACACTCAGTAATTGCGGTCGCGTTTCGCCTGTCCGGCGTCATGCGCAGAAGAACAAGCGAAAAGAGGATATGGCTAAAGAAAAAGGAATCGAAGTCGAAGGCGTTGTTTCCGAGAAGCTGCCCAACGCGATGTTTCGGGTCGAGCTTCAGAACGGCATGGAAATTCTCGCTCACATTTCCGGCAAGATGCGCATGCATTTTATTCGCATTCTGCCCGGCGATAAAGTGACTGTGGAATTGTCGCCTTACGATTTGTCACGCGGCCGCATCGTTTACCGTAACAAGAACTGATCGGCAACGATCGGACGAAAGAAGACAGAAAAACCTCCGGACGATTGGGGGAGCCCCAGGGCTCCGGGGGAGCGGATAGATCAGCCGGCAAGCCAGAAGGCACCGGCGTTGACGAGAAGAGAGGATGCCAGTCCCATGAAAGTTCGTGCTTCGGTAAAGAAAATGTGCAGCAAGTGCCGTATCATCCGCCGCCGCGGCGTGATTCGCGTCATTTGCGAGAACCCGCGCCACAAGCAGCGCCAGGGATAATAAAGGAGAAGAAACGTGGCTCGCATTGCCGGTATTGACCTGCCCCGCGAAAAGCGCATCGAGTTCGCCTTGCCGTATATTTACGGCATCGGTCCGACCAATGCGCGCAAGATCCTGAAAGAGGCGAACATCGATCCGACCGTTCGCACCAAGGATCTCAATGAAGAAGAAATCACCCGCATTTCGCAGATCATCGCCTCACAGTATAAAGTCGAGGGCGATCTGCGCCGGGAAGTCAGCCAGAACATCAAGCGTCTGATGGACATTGGCTGTTACCGGGGCCTGCGCCACCGGCGTGGCTTGCCCGTCCGGGGCCAGCGCACCTCGACTAACGCCCGCACGCGCAAGGGCCCGATCAAGACCGTCGGAAAGAAGAAGTCCTGAATTGCTCCCCCCGCGGGAGTTTTAACCGCACCCTGATTAACCGCACCCTGATATAGGAGAGTTGCCGGGAATGGCTAAGAAAGGCACAAAAGGCCAGACGAAACGAAAGGCCAGGAAGAATATTGCCCACGCGGTGGTGCATCTGCACGCCACGTTCAATAACACGATTATTACCATCGCCGACCCGGCGGGAAACACCATCAGCTGGGCCTCGGCGGGATCAGTGGGCTTCAAGGGCTCGCGCAAGTCGACCCCCTTCGCCGCGGGCCAGGCCGCCGAGTCCGCGGGCCGTGTGGCACGCGATAATGGCGTGACATCAGTCGACGTTCACGTGAAAGGCCCCGGCCCCGGCCGCGAGAGTTCCATTCGCTCGCTCCAGGCGCAGGGGATTCGGATTTTGACAATTACCGACGTCACGCCGTTGCCGCATAACGGCTGCCGGCCGCCGAAACGCCGGCGCGTCTAACCCCTAACCATCGAAGAAGAGAGGATCATCGAAAGTGGCTCGTTACATCGGCCCCGTCAGCAGAATCGAACGCCGCCTCGGCAAGAAGCTCCACCTCAAGGGGGAGCGCGAGGCGAATGGCAAGGCAGCCATCGACCGGCGGAATTTCCCTCCGGGCCAGCATGGCCAGACCCGCGGCAAGTTGTCCACCTACGGGGTACAGCTCCGTGAGAAGCAGGCCTTGAAGGCGATCTATGGCGTCCTCGAGCGCCAGTTCCGCCGCTACTATGCCACGGCCGTGCGCTACAAGGGCGTGACGGGCACCGTGCTCCTCCAGCTTCTCGAGTCGCGCCTCGATAACGTGGTTTATCGCTCTGGCTTTGCCTCCACTCGCCGCCAGGCCCGCCAGCTTGTCGGCCACAAACACATCCTGGTGAACGGCGAGCGGGTCAATATTCCCTCTTACCGGGTTAAGCCGGGCGATGTGGTTTCCGTGGCGGAGAAAGCGAAGGAACTGAAGCCGGTCAAAGAAGCGCTGGACTTGATCGAGCGCCGCGGCGGCCGCAAGCCTTTCATCGATTTCAACCCCGACACGAAAGAAGCGAAGTTCGTAAACGTCCCTTCGCGGGAGGATCTCGACGACATCGATGTCCGGGAACAGCTGGTTGTGGAGCTTTACTCGCGCTAATCCGTTACGGACCCTGGCAAGCCGCTTTCACCGCCTGCCACGGGTCTTGCTTCTCCACCAACCCAGCAAGGTTTTTCGCCTAATTATGGAAGGAGTTTCTCCGATACATGGAGCTTGAACTGAAACCGCTCATTCGCCCCTCCCGTCTGGTTCCCGACCAGGTGACGCTGTCTGAAACGTATGGCCGCTTCACTGCCGAGCCCTTCGAGCGTGGCTTCGGCAACACCATTGGAAATTCGTTGCGCCGCGTGCTGCTCTCCTCGATCCAGGGGGCCGCAGCCACCAGCGTGCGCTTTGAAGGCATTGCCCATGAATTCATGGGCGTCCCTGGCGCCAAGGAAGACGTCAACGACGTCATCCTGAATCTCAAGCAGGTCGTCTTCAAAATGGACGGCGTGCATGGGAAGGCGACAATTTTTCTCGAGAAGTCGGGCCCTGGCCTCGTCACGGCCGCGGACTTCGAACTGCCCGAGCACGTGCAGATTCTGAACCCCGACCAGCCGCTGGCCAACCTCAGCGAAAGCGGAACGCTTCGCATGGAGGTTCTGGTGGCCCAGGGGCGGGGTTATCAGCCCGCCGTTTATGGCCCCATGGAAGACGAAGAAGACATCGGCATCATCCCCATCGACGCGGTCTTCTCTCCGGTGCGCCAGGTGGCCTACAAGGTCAGCGATGCGCGTGTCGGCCAGCGGACGGACTATGATCGTCTGGTACTCGAAGTGACCACCAACGGGTCTGTTCGCCCGGAAGAAGCGGTGAGTTACGCCGCGAAGATTCTGCGCGACCACCTGGACTTGTTTATCCGCGTGGAAGACCAGCAGGCGAGCAGCGTCTCCGGAGCGGAAGGGGAAGGCGTCGAAGGCGCGGCGGACAGCGATATCCAGCGCCTGCTGGATAAGTCGATCGAGGAACTGGAGCTTTCCGTTCGTTCGTTCAACTGTTTGGAAGCAGCCCAGATCAAGACGATCCGCGATCTCGTTCAGAAGTCCGAGAGCGAGATGCTGAAGTATCGCAACTTTGGCCGCAAGTCCCTGTCGGAGATCAAAGCGATTCTCAAGGACATGGGACTAGGCTTTAACATGAAGCTGGACGAGCGGGGTATTCCAATCCCCGCCGGAGATGAGAAGTAACTCCCCTGCCCCGCAAGCAGGCCAATTCCCGAGAGCAGGATAGGTATCGTGAGGCACAGAAAGCATCGCACCCGTATGAATCGTCCGACCGGCCACCGGATCGCGACGCTTCGTAATCTTTCGCGCTCGTTGATCGAGCACGAGCGTATTGAAACAACGGCGGTGAAGGCGCGCACGCTCCAGAGTTTCGTCGAAAGCATCGTTACTCTGGGAAAAAAGGGCACCGTTCATCATCGCCGCCAGGCGTTCCAGCGCCTGCAGGACAAGAAGGCCGTGCACAAGGTCTTCGAGGTTCTCGGCCCTCGTTTTTCCGAACGTCCGGGCGGGTATACCCGCGTGATCCGGACGCGCCGCCGCGCCGGCGACGGAGCGGAAATGGCGTTCATCGAGTTCGTTGAACGCAGCGAGAGCGAAGAACCGGTGGAAGCGGCGGGCTGACGTGGCCGCTCCCGGGCCGATTTCTTTTGGTCCTCCGCTCCTCAGTTTCTGATTTCTCCGGGCGCCTTTTCCTCTTATATCAGGAGGGAAAGGCGCTCTTTCTCTTTCTTTTTTTATCCTTTGTGAATCCCGCGTTGAACAAACGCCTCCCCAAGTGACCATGAACCCCTACATTACCGAAAGCATCAACCCGCTGACAGAAAACATCGACGTGGCGGACCCCGTCGGCATCGCCCGCCTGCTTCGCCAGTCCGACGCCCAGCTCTTTTCCGGCTGGCAGCAATGGGCTTCCCTCATGGACGAGGAAATCCTCGAGAAACTGGCCCACGCGGGCTGGCTTTTCTCGCGCCATCTCGCCAATCCGAAGAGTTCCATTGTATTCAGCGGCGCGGGCACCAGCGGCCGCCTGGCGCATATTCTCGCCCTGGAATACAATCGTGTCTTGCGCGATCGCGGCCTGCCAGAGGTCTTCAAAGGCCTGATCGCCGGGGGAGAACCTGCCCTGATCCAGGCCCAGGAATCCGCGGAGGACGACCCGGAACTCGCCGTCAAGGACCTGAAGAAGGTTCTCGGCGAAGAGACGGAGCAAGGCCTGTATGTCGGGATTACCTGCGGGCTCTCGGCGCCCTACGTGGCTGCCCAGCTCGACTACGTCGGTGGAAACAAGAGCTTCCATTCCATCGTCCTTGGTTTCAATCCCGCCTCGGGTGCCCGGGATGTGGAGGTCGAGGGCTGGCATATGACAGTGAAGGACGTGCTGGATGCAGCTCTGGAGAGCGATCGTTTCCTTCTCCTGAATCCCGTCTACGGTCCCGAGCCGATTACGGGGTCGACGCGGATGAAGGGAGGCAGCACGACAAAAATCCTCATGGACACGGCCTTTGGCGTGGCGCTCGAGATTCTCGACAACGAAAAACGCACTGGGCCTGAAAAACAAGACATCTCCGAAGACAACCTGCTGCCGCTGCGAAGTGTGATCCTGGATATCCTCGGCCATTACCGCGAAGCGATTCAGGCCGCTTATCTCGAGATCGACGGGCTGGCTTCATTGATCCGCCTGGGCGGAACGGCCCTGCGCTCCGCGGGCCGGATTCACTATCTCGGCCGCGGGACGGCGGCAATTCTCGGTGTCATCGACGCCTCCGAATGCCCGCCCACTTTCGGTGCCGACCTCTACGACGTGCGTGGCTATGTCCTCGAAGGTTGGGAGATGTATGGGCACGACAATGCTGCGATGAAAAAGCGCGGCAAAGCCTACGAAATTGACCACGATTATTTCGAAAACCAGGTGCTGCCGGAGATTGAAAAAGGGGACCTGGTGGTGGCCATCGCCGTGGGCAAGGTGGGCGAAAACACCCGGCGCCTGTTGGCCGCCGCGGCAAAAAACAAGGCCCACACGGCTCTGATCCTCATCACGGATGAAAAGCCAAAGGCCACGGAATTGCCCGAAAAGGTGGAAGCCCATTGTGTGGTCAAGCTTCCGCGCCTTGGCCTGCATCCCAAACTGAACAACGAAGCGGAGCAGGCGCTGAAGATTTGCCTGAACGCCCTGACGACCGGCGCCCACATCATGGCGGGGAAAGTTTACGGCAATGTCATGATCGACCTGCGTATCTCCAACAACAAGCTCTACTACCGTTCCATCAACCTGATCACGCGGTTATTGGGCGTCTCGGTGGAAGAGGCGCGCCGGGCCCTTTACCAGGCGGTGTTCCGCGACGAGCCGACGGAAGAGGCCCTGGAGAAGACGTCAATTGCCGCTTATATTTCCGATGCGCTCAAGCGGTCGAAGGTCATTCCGCTGGCAATTCTGTTGGCGACCAGGAAGTTTACTCTTTCCGAGGCGGAAGAACGTCTTGCCAGCGAACCACGTGTCCGCAGGATTATTGAAGACCTGCTGACGGAAGAAAAAGCTCCCCTTTGACGGCCGGGCGGGAAGCTTGCTTCATGAGAAAGTGATTCCACTCCGTGGTGGTTACGATAAGCCTTGGCTAGGAAACGACACAGTTTTTTCGAATGCGTGCGGCGAGACCTGAAAGCGGCCCTCGCCAATGATCCGTCCGCGCGCGGCCCCTGGGCGACTCTCGAAGTCATACTGACGTTCCCCGGGTTTCACGCCATCTTCTTTCACCGGATCACGCACCAGGTTTACCGGCTCGGGATTCCGCTGTTGCCGCGGATCATGAGCCTTCTGAATCGCTTCGTCACCGGCATCGAAATCCACCAGGCGGCGCGAATCCAACCGGGCTTCTTCATCGACCACGGTATGGGCGTGGTGATCGGAGAGACGGCGGAGATTGGGGAGGATTGCATGCTGTTCCACGGCGTGACGCTGGGCGGCACGGGCCATCAGTCGGGCAAGCGCCATCCCACGCTGGAAGACGGCGTGGTGGTGGGCGCCGGGGCCAAGATTCTTGGCAACATCACAATCGGCAGGAACTCCTATATCGGCGGGAATTCGGTCGTATTGCGCGATATTCCCGAGAACTGCACCGTGGTCGGGATTCCCGGCCGGGTGGTGAAACAGCACGGCGAACGCATCCGGCCCCATGAACACCCGCTGGATCACAGGCTGCCGGATCCCGTGCTGGACCGGTTCCGGATGCTCGAGGAGCATATCGATCATCTCGAGCAGGAATTGCGGCAGCTTCGCGAGGCCGCAAACGCATCGGGAGACCTCAGCCAGGTGCCTGCCGAAACGATCCGCAAGGAGGGCTGAGCTCTCCTGCCGCCACGGCCTATTTCACCATCTGCTCCCAGCCGATTCTTCTCATCAAATAGATCACCAGCCCGGCGCAGGCGGCCGCTCCCAGAAGGCAGAGCGCGCCGTGGGCGTAGTTGGCGAAAATGATCAGCCCGACTCCGGGAATTGTCAGATAAACCATCAGCGCGGCCACGAGCGCCGTGAAGATCGAAATGCCCAGGTTCTGATCGGCGCGGACCTCCGGGAGCCGGCGCTTCACGGGCCCCCAGCCGGGGCCGCCGGGCCGCGTCTTGCGGAAAAAGCTGTCGAGGACTTCATCCTTCTCCGGCGCCGTCAGGTAGGTCGCGGCCAGCCAGGAAAGAATCGTCAGGGCCGCGACAATGGCCAGGATGACCTCGTTGGTCATGGCCGGGTCGCCCCCCTCGGTTTCCGGACGCGTGGCCACGTAGAAGATCGCATAGAAGATCAGCGCGGCCACCATGGCGACGATTTCCGTCCAGGCGTTGATGCGCCACCAGAACCAGCGCAGCATGAAGACGGCCCCCGTGCCCGCGCCCAGCGCGGCGAGGAACTTCCAGGCATCACCGATGGAAAAATTCCGCAGCAGATACGCCGCGATGCCGCCCAACGAGAGCACCACAAGCGTGGCAATCCGCGATGCCCAGGTATAGTGGCGGTCCGATTCATTGGGCCGGAAGAAACGCTTGTAGAAATCGATCACAAGGTAAGACGCGCCCCAGTTGATCTGGGTCGAAATCGTGGACATGAAGGCCGCGAAGAACGCCACGAGCAGGAGGCCGCGCAGGCCAGCGGGCAGCAGCTCGGTCATCACCATGGGAAAGCCCACGTCGGGGTCGCCCGCCGTTTGCAGCTCGGGAAACATGATGAGCGAGGCAAAGGCCACGAGGAGCCACGGCCACGGGCGCACGCAATAATGCGCAATCTGGAACCAGAGCGTGGCGAGAAGGGAATGGCGTTCGTCCTTGCACGAGGCCATGCGCTGGACCACGTAACCTCCGCCGCCGGGCTCGGCGCCCGGATACCACGACGCCCACCACATGACAAACAGGTAGATCAGGAACAGGTGCATGGGCATCCAGGCGTCATTCCCGCCAAAGCTGGGCAGATAGCTGAGCGCGTCTCCGCCGCGCAATGCGCCAAGTTTCGTCTGCATCGCCTCGACGCCGCCCACGTGTTTGACCGCGAGGATGGCCAGGGCAATGCAGCCCCCCATGGCGATGAAAAACTGGATAAAGTCGGTGATGGAAACGCCCCAGATTCCCGAGAGCGTGCTATACGCCCCCACGATGGCCAGCATGATGACGATGAGAACCCAGTCGTTGCCGCTATTGGCTGCGGCGGTGTCGGCCAGCACCGTGAACTTCAGCACTTTCATCATCGCGCCGGTGACCCACCCGATGATGATGGAATTGACCAGTACAGCGATATAGACAGCGCGAAAGCCGCGCAGAAAAGCCGCTGGCTTGCCGCCGTAGCGCATTTCGATCAGCTCGACGTCGGTCATCACTTCCGACCGGCGCCAGAGCCGCGCATAGACAAACACCGTGATCATGCCGCCCAGGGCAAAGGACCACCAGAACCAGTTGCCTGCGAGGCCATACTGGGCCACGAGCCCTGTTACGGCCAGGGGCGTGTCGGCGGCAAAGGTGGTGGCCACCATGGCTGTGCCCGCGACCCACCAGGGAAAGGACCGGCCCGAGACAAAGTATTCCTGGATGTTCTTGCCTGCCCGGCGGCTGAAGAAAAGCCCGATGCCCAGTGAGAGGGCAAAGTAGCTGATAATAATAATCCAGTCGATGAGGGCGAGTTGCATCGCGGCGCTCCCGGTCAAAGAGGGTCAGGGGGCTAGACCCCTCCATGTTCAAAAAGAGCGGAGGGCGGGTCTAACGAAAAAATGAAAAAGGGAAGCGGCGAGTTCAAAGCCGCGCCATCGGCGCCGGGGTGGAAGGCCGATCGGTAAGCCAGGGTCCGCTAAGGATTACGCCAGTGTTCCGCGCGGGGCCGAGCTTGTTGAGCAGGTCTTGCGCAGCGCGCGGCCGGCGCGCTGGCCGGTGAAAGAGCCCTCTTCGCGAACGATGGTGCCGTTGACGATCACGGTGTCGATGCCTTCGGCGAGCTGGTGGGGATTGCGGTAGTCGGCGGTGGCGCGGACGCGGGCGGGATCGAAAAGAAGCAGGTCCGCCGCACAACCTTCGCGCAGGATGCCGCGGCGCTGGCCTGCAAGGCCGAGCGTCTCCGCCGTGAGGCCGGTCATTTTCCAGACCGCTTCCTCGAGGGGGAGGAGCTTTTTCTCGAGCACATAGCGTTCGATCACCCGGGGAAAGGCGCCGTAGCCGCGCGGGTGGCCCATGGTGGGGCTGCCGTCGGAGGAGAAAACAATTCCGGGGCCGGTCATGAGGCGGGCCTGGAGGTCTTCATCCATGACGAAATAGGCGGCGTCGGCGCCATCGGGGCCGACCTCGTCGATCAGCAGGTCGGTGAAGGGTTTACCGGCTTGCGCGGCGGCCTGGCCGAGGGTCTTGCCGGCATATGGGCCGGTGGTGAAGAGCGTGGCGTCGGGGCCGTTGCGCGCTTCGACGCGGTTCTGTATATACGCGGCCAGATCATCGCGGCGCGTGCGGACGGCTTCCTGATAGTCGTGAGGCGCTTTGGCGAATTCGGGAAAGATGATGCCGATGGTGGTGCAGCTCGCCTCGTAGGGATAGATGTCGGCAGTGAGGTTGATGCCGTCTTTGCGGAACCGGTCGATCAGGGCGAGGATCTCGCGGGCGCGTTCTTCCCCTTTCCCATAGGTCACCTTGAGGTGGGAAATATGCACATGGGCGTGGCCCATGCGGCCCTGCTCGGCAAGCTCGGCGATGGCCGCATTGATTTTGTCGTCGTCTTCGCTGCGCATGTGGCTCATGAGGATGCCGTGATTTTCCCCGATGGTGCTGGCCAGTGCGGCAAGCTCGCTCAATTCCGCATAGAGGCCGGGGAGATACTCCAGGCCCGTGGAGAGCCCGAAACTGCCCTGGCGCATGGTTTCGGACAGGACCGTCTGCATGGCCATGATCTGCACCGGGCCAGGATGGCGTTCGTAGCCGATTCCTGCATGCTCGCGCAGCGTCCCATGCCCTGTCAGGGTGAGCACATTGACTCCCGGCTTGATTTCTTCAACGGCGTTGAACCAATGGCCAAGGGAATTGGACGAGGGGCTGGTGCCATCCTGGCCGAGGCAAATCGTTGTTACGCCCATGGCCAGGAAGTTTTCGAACTCCGGCTCGTTCAGTACGTCGCCATGGCAATGGGCATCGATAAAGCCGGGCGTGGCAACGCGGCCGGCGGCATCGATGGTCTGATCGGCGAGCAAGCCGTTGGCGCTGCCGATGTGTTCAATGATTCCATTGCCAATCAGAAGATTGGTTTCGCGCTGCGGGGCACCGGTTCCGTCTATGAGACAGGCATTCTTGATGAGGATCTTTTGCATATTTCCAAGGTGGGGAGGGGTCGTTTGCTTGCCTTTACATCAATCCGGACATCACGCGGCCGAGCAGTTGGGCCAACACGGTGACCACGATGAGGGCCACCGGATAGACGGTGGCATAAGCGAGGGCTGGGGTTTCGGAATCGCTGGCAGTGCTGAGCGCACCCAGAGCCGGGGTGCTGGTCATGCCTCCGCAGATGGCGCCAAGTGTGGGAAGAATCTCCAAACGCATCACTAGTCGAGCAAAGAACCAGGATGCGGCCATGGGAGCAATTGTTATCAGGGCGCCGGCGAGAAATAGGGAAATCCCCTGCTCCTGCAACACGCTGGCGAAACTGGCTCCCGCACGGGTGCCCGCCCCCGCGAGGAAGAACATCAGGCCGAGTTCGCGGATGAAAATCTTCGCGGCCACGGGCATGCGGATATTGATGCGTCCGACGCGGCCGAAATGGCCGGCGAGGAGCGCCAGGAAAAGCGGCCCCCCGGCCAGTCCGAGCTTGAAGGACACTTCCGTGCCGGGGACCGGGATGGGCACACGGCCGGCCAAAATACCCAGAGCCAGGCCGGCGGCGAGGGGGAGAAAATTTGTTTCCTGGAGACGTTTCTCGGCGTTTCCCAGGAGTTTCTGAAATCGGTCGCAGTCCTCGCTGCGGCCGACGATGCGCACCAGGTCGCCAACCATCAGGCGTGTATTGCCCTGGGGGATGAATTCCAACTCTTCGCGCCAGAGCCGGGCGATAATCACGCCGTGGTCCTCGCGCACATGCATTTCATCCAGACGGATGCCCGCCATGGCGTCTTCGGTTACAAACACGTCCCGTGAAACAATATCGCTCTGGGTCTGCCGCGGTTCCTGCTTCTGTTCCACGACGGGGCCGATCACCGTTTCCAGCACGCGCTGGTCTTCCGGTGTGGACACGATGCGGAGCTTGTCTCCCAATTCCAGCCGGAGGGCATCGTGGGCGACCTCGGTGCGGCCGCCGCGCCTCTCGACCCGGGTGATCGAGGCGGTGGCGATGTGCTGCTGCGAAAAGTCCTCGATGGTCTGCCCGGCGAGCTGGGGATTTCGCAGCTCGAACCATCGGCCGACAGGGCGGGCGGAATCGCCGCGGTGGCGTTCCTCGCGGGCGATCTTTTTCAGGTCCATGCGCATAAGCCGCGGAAAGAGCTGGACAAAGAGCACGACCCCGGCGACGCCGAAGGGATAGGCGATGCCGTAACCGACGGACACCTGTTCGGGCCAACTCGGCTCATCGACGGCTTCCAGCGCGGCGGCAAGGCCCGGAGTCGTGGTCATGGACCCGGTATAGAGGCCCGTGGACAATCCGGCACCGAAATCGAAGAAAGCCTCCACGGCCAGAGTGACGAGAAGACCGGAGAGAAGTGTGACAAAAGCAAGGGCGGCAAAGGAGAGCCCTTGGCTGCGGAATGTTTTGAAGAATCGGGGCCCCGCCTGGAGCCCGACGGCATAGACGAAGAGGGCCACGCCGATTTCGGTGACGAACCCTGGCATGCGCGCCCCAAAGTGGCCGAAGAGAATAGCCACGAAAAGAACCCCGCTGGTGCCGAGGGAAACCCCTTTCCATTCGATACGTCCCAGGAGCACCCCCAGGGCAATGAGGGCGAACAGCACGGGGATTACGTTATCCGGGTTGGCGAGAAACTGCTGAATGGAATCCAAGGGCGCTTAAGCTCCCGATGGGAAAAAGGCTTCGGAGCGGCATGTTGTGCCGTTCCGTGCCGCCGGGATTAGGCGCGCGAGGGACCGGCGGCCTCAACGGCAAAGGGGGAAAGTGGGCGGGCGGTCGTGCGGACATGGCATCGGTATTCCGCATTCCGGCACGGCATAACGCGCTTTATCTGCTTCTCCAAAAGGAAAGCTCCCCGGCACAATCGCCGGGGAGCGTCTAGACGGCTAGATTGAAGGCCCTGTCACTCCATGATTTCTTCCACGTCGGCCTGCATTGCTTCGTCCAGGCCTTCGAAGCGGGGGAGGTCCTCGAGGGTGATCGTGGAGCGATTGCCCATTTCACGGACCACGGCAAGGAGGTCGTAGGTGGCGCGCTCCAGTTCCGTCATTTCGTTGGGATCCTGTTCGCTCAGATAAACAAGGCGATCCTGGATCTCGGTCAGAGCGTCGCCATATGCGTTGATCTCGATGAGGATTTCTTCATCGTTCATCGCTTCCTGGAGGCGTGTATAGACGTCCTGCTCAAACTGCTGCGTGCCTTCCGTGGTTTGAAGCTGCTCGACCATAAGGCGCACGTTGTCCTCATGCTGGGCCATGGTGTTATCGAATTCCTCGATAATAAACTGGCTCATGCCTTCCAGGCGACCATTCGCCTCTTTTTTGATTTCTTCCTGAAGGAAGATGCGTCCCTCCTTGAGTTGGGCCAGAAGGGCTTCATCAATCACTCGGTCGACCAGCTCCGGGGCCTGCTCTTTGGCGATTCTCTCGAGTTCGGGACGCAGATTGCGGACTTGTTGCACAGCCTCTTCGGAGGCGATCTGCGCGACGCTTTCAGGCTCCATCAAGCCCCTCACCTGGCTCGAAATCACCGAAAAATAGATGATGATGAAAAGGATCAGGATGACGCCCACGACGATGGTGGTTGTTTGGGCCCGCTTGGCCTTGGCCACTTGGGCGTCCAGCTTCTCTTCCAGACCCTTGAGTTTCTTTTCAAGCTTTTCGCTGTCAGCCATGTTCGATCCTTTCCTTATTGGTTCGGTTCTTCAGCCAGCCGGCTGAGTGTGTCTTTTGCTTCGGGGGAAAGCGTCTGGCTGAGAGTCAGGATCGCATACTCTGCCAGTGCCCGATTCATCTCTTCGCTCAATTCCGTGTCGCTCATTTGGGCGACGGGATCGGGGATAGGGAACTGGGCGAGTTGGGTTTCGATTACCGAGAGCTTCTGCAGATGATCGCCAAGGCGCTCGTCCACGGTTCGCTGAACGGCGGATTCGACGGCATTGGTCGCATTGCCGAGCACGAGCGTGCGTGTTTCCTCGTCGGTCAGCTCGGGATACTTGTCCGCCAGTGTTTGCTCGATATGCAGTTGAACATTGACAACGGCATCCGCCAGGGCCTGCTCCGTAAAGGACTGGAGATTCTGCACAAAAAGCCCCGCTTCCAGATCCACGGCCTTCACGATGTCTTCTTCCCGCTCTTTCACGCGCTTCCAAACCAGGTCGGCCACTTCCGGGCCGGCGGTTTTCAGGCTCGCCCGGGCCTCTTCCTGGACGAGGGGGAGAACGCGCTCTTCCAGTTCAGATTGAAGGGCGGTCATATATTCCTGCTTCCTTTCTTCATCGCGGAACGCGCTGATGAAAGGTTGCACCAACAAATAGACGCCGAAAACGGCGACGATGACAATCACGACGGCAATCAGGCGCGAGGTGACCTTCGCGCTGGAGTTTGCCGCGTTGACCTGCTCGAGTTTTCGATTCAACTCGTCTAGGCGGGCTTCTACAGCCGCCTGGTCGCCAGACCCTGAAGCAGGTGTGTCTGCTGCCATGAGACACCTCCATTGGGGGGATTGCGTTGAAAAAGTTACTGATAAGTCTTCTGCTTTCAAGCTATGGACACAAGCCCAATGTGGTCCGGACGGTTTTTGCCAGATTCACCTCGCTCCTGACTCCCAGCCATATTAAACTGGTACTCAAGTCGCTTCTGGCCGAACGATCGCTCCAGGGCCGCAAGATTCAACAGGAGATCCCTCCGCGGTGAGCCAATTCCGGGCAGCCCTGCTTTCCAACGACGACGAATCCGCTTGGTCCGCCCTTTGGCGCCGTTCCGGCCGCCTGCTTTCCCAGCACTGGCGCTGGGCCGAGTGGGCCGCGCAAGGCGTGGGCAGGCCCATCCGCGCGGGCGTCTATTCGGGGAGCGGCGAGCTGCTGGCCGGCATCGCTTTTGTCGAGCGGATGCGTGGCGGCCTCCTGCGCCAGTGGGCGAACCCCGCCCCGGCTCCCTTTGGCGGCCTGCTCTGTTCTTCCGAGGCAGGGGGCGAGTCCTTTTCCCGTGACGTGCTGCTTGCAATGGAGGAAACGCTTGTCTCGGAATCCCACCGGGCGGAGATCGTCTTTCAACCGGGGTTTGAGGATTTGCGCGCCCTGGCATGGCAGGGCTGGCGGATCCGGCCGTATTACAACTATACAAGCCGTATAGACGCACCGGATGCGCTGGAACAACAGGCGGAAAATGCGGCCCGCCGCCAGGGAAGGAAGGCGCGCGCCAGCGGCTATCAAATCGTGGAAGGAAAGGACTTGGTCGAGGAACTGGTTGATCTTTGGGAGGTGACCCGGCGCCGCCAGGGGCTTCCCTCTCACGTCTCGCCGGAAGCCTTCCACCGCATTGCCGCCGAAGCCGGGGAGGAGGAAGACTTTGCCGTGAAACTCGTGGGAGTTCGCCATCCCGCCTCCGGGAACCTGGAAGCCGCGGGGCTGTTCGCCGCCGACGGGCAACGGGTCTATTATCTTCTCGGCGCGTCGCGCTTGGACGGCGGAAAAGAAGGAACCGGGGCCCCGACGCTCCTCCATTTCGAGGCCACGCGGCGTTTTTTTGAAGAGCGGGGGGATTGTCTATACGACTGGGTTGGGGCGAATTCCCGCTCCGTGGCGCAGTTCAAGAAGAAGTTCCGTCCGCGGCTCGAGCTTTGCCTGCGCGCCTTTGGCGGCCGCGGCGTGGGCCGTTGGAATTGGGGATAAGGCTTCTGCTGATCAGAAAGGGCGCGGGCCGGGTATGGACCGATCCCGCGCCGCGAATTGAAGTGGCACTGAGACTGAGCGTCAGGAGTTACTCTTCGTCGCCATCCATGCCAATCGCTTCCACGGGGCACCCTTCGAGGGCGTCCACGCATAACTGGTATTCTTCTTCGTTTTCCGGCTGCTTGGAAACGTAGGAATAGCCTTTTTCGTCATCACGCTCGAAATTATCGGGAGCCGTTGCGCGGCAGGCGTCGCAGTCAATGCATTGGTCATCGACATAGAACTTGCCGGCAACGTTTTCGGGGAGCTTGTTTTCTTTATCTGCCATTTGATGGCCTCCAGATTGTAGAAAGCTTTCAATCACCGGCGCGACAGCGCCGCAGCAAAATTGTGGGCATCATCTCCAAGTGCGGGTGATGTGCAAGGCCATTTCTGGCTGCTTATCCTATGCAGTCCGCCAGAGAGATACCTCTCCGTTAAAGAAGGCAAAGATCATGTCAGGTCGGTAAATGTTCGGGCAATTTCTTCCGCACCAGTCCGATAGAATTGCGGAAGAGTAAAATAATTCGCCTGTAAAGCCTGTCGATGCCTGGAATCCTCGGGAACCATGACAGAGAGGGCCCTGGCCATCTGGTATTTGATGACCTGGCGCAGATAGCGGCCAGCAGCCCGCGCACGGCGGTAGGCCTCGGCCGCATTCCCCTGTTCCAGCAGTTTTTCTGCCTCGAAGGTCTGCCGGTCCACCGCACCAAGCCGCTCGCTGTTGTTCATCCCCGCTTGCAGGGCGGCCAGTTCGTTTTCGATCTGCTGGACCTTGGTGAATGTGGACCGGAGGCGTTCGGTGGCCAGCCTGGCGGCAGCGGGGATTCTCTCGTTAATCTGTTGCGCCAGGTCTTCTCTCCGCTGCGTTCCCTCTGTCAGGAGAACCAGGCCGGTGAGTTCCAGGCTCCCAGCGAGGAGACGGATCGAGCCGCCGCTCTCCCGCACGCTTTTGAGCGGCTCGGCCTTGGGAAAGTCCATGCGCCAGGCCGAGAGAGAGCTTCCTTCCGGTGCCCGGAAGCTGATCTCCGTGCGATCGAGAAAGGCTTCGTCGACAAAGAAATCCTCCTCATAGCCTTCCATGCGGAGAACAACCAGGTGGTCGAGGCCGTGGCGGAGCACCGCCGCGCGCAGGCGGGGGTGGCCGGTTTCCACTTCAATGGGCGAGTCCAGGCGGCCCTCTGCAAAGAAATCCCGGAAGATCTGTATCTCCTGGGCAAGGAGCGCCGCTTCGCAGAGGCGGTCGTGCCCCGTGAATGGACTTGGCCCTTCAAGGCCTTCGAAAAAGGAAAGAATGGCGCCGCGGGCCTCATTGGCCAGGGCGTCGTACACCTGGAGCCGAAGGATTTCGGGCACCGGCGACAGGAAGTCCCGCCTTGGCATCTGGCCAAAGCCGGCAAGGAAAGGATACCAGTCCAGGGGCTTTGGGGAAAAGCGGGACACGCGGGGGTCATTGGAGAAGAGGCCGGCGGACCGCTCCTTCTCTCCGGTGAGGGTTTCGAGGCCGAGCACAAAAACGGGCCGGCTTGCCGCGGGAGGGGTGTTTTCCCGAAGACGGGTCAGTTCCGCGCCGGGCTGCTGGTGGAAGATGCGGTTCCGCCGCCCCTCGCGGCGGGGGATGATGGGGGCAAGGAGATCCTGGGCATGGAGCCAGGGCGGTTTCAGGTGATCGGGAGTGAGGGGAAGGAAAATGGGGTGAAAGAGATCCTGCGCGCGCAGGTTATCGCGCTCGCGCTGGTAATCTTCGAGTCCCTGGCGCCCCGGCGGGCGAGGGGAGAGAACATAGGAATGGAGGGAGGGGTGATGGCGAAAATGGTCGGCGAGATAGCGGCCATGGTAGGGGAGCCTGGGGTCGGCCATGAGGACCACCATGAGCCCGGTTTCCTCGGCCGCGTCGAAAAACGCGTGGAGCTGCCAGAGGTTTCCCGGGCTGGCGGGAGGGCTGCCGACGGTATTGAAACCCGCATCCACGATGCGGCGCAAAGTGGCGGGATATTGTTCGGGAGGGGTAAGCAGGACCCGGGGGCCAAAGGAAAAAAAGGGCCGGCCGTCCAGCCGCACGGCTGTTCGATCGACGAGAATCCGGCTGCTGGTTTCCGCCATCCGCTCTCTCGAGTGGGCAAGCCGCCTAGTCCAGCTCGCTCTCGTTAAAATCCAGTCGTTTTAAGACCATGAGGGTGAAATCATCGAACTGATCGGCGGCGCCGCGATGTCTCAGGCAAGCCTGATAGACGGCGTTGCGAATCTCCTCCGCCGAGAGGTGGTGCTTGTCGCGCAAGAGGTCTTGAAACTGCTCCTGCGTGAATTGCCGTCCGTCAGGATCCATGATATCTGTGACGCCGTCTGTATAGAAGACCAGGACTCCGCCGGGCAGGATCATGCTCTGCCCGGTCTCATAGGTGGTTTCTTCCTCCAATCCGAGAAAAACTCCGCCCTCGCTGAGAAAATCCATCTCTCCCTGGGCGGATAGACGGATCGGCAGAGAATGCCCGGCGTTTACGAACTCCACGGATCCCTCCACGGGATCGAGGAGGGCGTACACCATGGTCACATACATATCGTCGGTCACATCGCGGCAGACCATGCGGTTGATTCGCTCGAGGGTATTCGCCAGCGAGGAGTCTTTGTGAAGGGACTCGCTGCGGAGATAGCTCCTCGTGGAGGCGGTCAGGATCGCTGCGGGAACCCCCTTGCCAGAAACATCGGCAATCACAAGGGCGAGGCGTCCATCGGGCATGGGAAGGAAATCGTAATAGTCGCCGCCTACCTGCTTGGCCGGGAGAGACATCGCCGAGAGCTGGTAGCCCGGCAGATCGGGATACGTTTTCGGAAGCAGATTGGTTTGGATGTTCCGGGCGATCTCCATTTCCCGGGCGAGTTTGTGTTGCTCGAGGAGCTGGGCCTGGAGACGCGCATTGGTAATCGCGACCGCCGCCTGGTTGGAAATCGAAGTCAGCAGATCGAGTTCCTCGTCGGTAAAGGAAACCATGCGCGATTGGGAGTCCACGTAGATGACGCCGATGGATTCGCTCTTAAAGATCAGCGGAGCAACCATGGCCGTGCGGATGGAATTCAGAATCACCGATTCCGAGCTGCTGAAGCGCTCGTCCATGGCGGCATCGGAAACCAGCAGGGAGACGCCATCCTTGATACAGCGGTTGACGATCGAGCTGGAGATTTTCACCTCGCGGGGGTTCTCGTCGTCGGTCACCTTGACGATCTGGGGAACCAGTTCGCCCGTGTCCTCGTCCACCATGAGAAGGTAGGTGCGGTCGGGCCGGATCACGCTCTGGATGATGGTGATGATGCGATCGAGGAGTTCGTCGAGGTCGAAGACCGAGCGGATCGCGTCGATCACCTGGTAAAGAATCTCCAGGCGCCGGTTGGGCATTTTCAGGTCATGGAGAGACGTGGCCTCAAGAGACGAGGCTTCCCGGGGATCATAGCCGGCGCGGCGCTCGCCCCGGGTCGCGCCCCATTGCTTCTCTTCGACCATTCGAAAGGTCGAACGCGAGTCGCGCCCCTGGCTCGAGTAGGCCTCGGAAGTATCCATAACGCCCGGAGCCCCGGGCACATGGTCAAATTCGACGCGCAGGATCGTATCGCCGACCTGGATTCGATCATTGTGGTTCAAGTAGGCGGTTTGCTCGAGAGGCTGGCCGTTGAGAAACGTGCCATTCTTCGAGCCCAGATCACGGAGGCTGATCTGGGCGCCGTTTTGCTTGATTTCGACATGATTACGCGACATGCGCCGGTCGACCACCTGGATGGTGTTCGAGACGCTGCGCCCGATTGTCGTGACGCTGCGTTCCAGAGGATGGACATTTCCGGCGTCGGAGCCGCTCTCTACGATCAAACGAGCCATGCGAATCTCAATACCCAAGGCGTGCTTCGCGTCAGCTTTGGCGCTCCCCCAAGAGTCTTGCCAAAGATGATCGCAGGATCCCCCGATGGGGGCGAGTGTTCCGCGGGGGGATCGTCTTCATGCAATCTGAAACTGTCTCTCTCATCGTCCTGTCGCCGCAATCCCGTTCTGTCCGGGCCCTTGGAAATTGAGAGGGAAACATGACGCTGGTGGTTTGCGGGCAACTTTTTTCCCCGTCTTTACTTCTGGCCATGGAATGGACTGGAAAAGACAGCCGTGCGGGGGCTTTTACGGGAGAATGAGTTGAGCCTATTCAGGTTGACATCTTCGGCCCGGCCCTAATCCTTGGAGTATTGCTCGTTTCCCCCTGGGAGGCGCCCATTCGTACTGGGTTTTCCCGCGGGGCGGAGGAAGTTTCCATGGAAATGCGGAAAAGCGGTAAACTGGCGATCGGAATCATTGCCGCGATGGGCACCATTGGCGCCCTTCATGTCTTAGTCTTCAAGGACCGTGCGACGGAATATGCCCAGGCCCGCCAACAATATGAATCGATCAATTCGCAATACCAGCAGCAGGGCACGAGCCCGGGGCTGGGCGAAATCTTCAAGTTTCGTTATGACACGCTTCGCTATCAGTTGGAATTCTGGGAAACGGTCTCCGGCATGCGCATCGCCTTCCCCAGTTACCACATGCCCGGCGATGATGGCGAAGTGGATGTCGCGTCCCAGCGCCAGCAGTTCTGGAATATCCTGGAGGAGCTGAGAGAGCGCCAGCAGGCGGGTGAGAACGGCGAGGTGCCGGCTCTCAGTTTCATGGGCGAGCGAGTTCAGGCGCGGGGGGCCACCCTGGCAGGTTGGAATATTCGCGACGGCTTGCCGGAAGAAAGCCAGAACATCGCGGCGGAAGACCTGCTGACGACGCTTGATAACGAAGAACGCCTGCTTCGCGGTATCGACCAGGACAAACCGGTGTATGAGGAGCGGTCGAGGTATTACAATAACCTTCTGGCTCAACTCGGCCTGAACGTGAACGAGCGGGATTACCTGGTGGAGCAATTCGGGGGCACTTTCGGAACGTTGTTTACCCTGAACCGGATTAACCAGGTGCTGCAGAGCTTGCCTGAAAACTATTTCCAGCGCCAGGGCCTGACGGAACAGGAAGCGCTGAACCGGATGTATCAGCTCTTTAAGATTACCTGGCCCAAGGACTTTAACGACAACACAAACTATCTTCCCGCGGAACGCCAGGGCGAGGCGCTGCTCGAGATCCTCGATGTGGCGCGCGAGGAGGAAGTGGCGGATGTGATCCGGGTGATCCTCCACGATATCCAGCCGATTTATTGGCAGGAGCCCAAGAGCGAAGAAGAAGAGGAGGAAGGCCAGGAGGTCCAGGGGATGGATGATGCCACCATGATGATGGAATTTCAGATGGGTGGCCGTGGCATGGAAGGCGGTATGGGCATGATGGGCGGCATGATGGGCGGCCGCGCCCAAATGGCGACGCCAACTCCCGAGAGGGAGTTTGACTCGGTCGGTGCCCCGGTCGAAATCTGGGTGCGTGGTTCCAATGCCTCGACCATGTCTTTCCTTTACCGTCTGACGCATAACTCCTCACCGCTGGAGCTGGACCGTCTGCGGCTTATTAACGTGCCCGAGGAAGACGATCAGGTCATCGCGATCGCTTTCTTCAATGTGGTGACATTTGCCCAGGCCGTCGGTATCATGACGCGAGATGATCTGGAAGAGAAGATCATCGAAACGAAAAGTAAGCTGCAGCAAGTCGCCATGCGGCCGACGGTGCGCGATATCGCCGTCGAGGACGGTTTTCTTCAAGTGGAAGACGGGGATTACCGGGTGACGGAAAGGCTGGCGATTCCCGAAGGCGCGGAAGTGGATGAAGCAGAGCCAGAGCAACCGGAAGAGACGACGCCGGAAGAAGCGATTCCGGGCATGGGTGGCATGAATGCTCCCGGCGGGCCGCGCTGACCGATGATTGGCCGGGAGAAATGAACTGGCCTCCCAAAAACACGAGACTTGGCGGAGAACAGGTAACGTCCAGATGGAAATGAGACTTTTTGAAGCGTCGGGCAACATCCTGGTTCGATTAAAAGGCCGGATTGTGCTTGACGAATGCGACCGGCTGAAGTCGGCCATCGGCAGCTCCATGAACCCGCAAACGTCGCAGGTGAATATCGACCTTTCGGAAGTGGATTTCATTGATAGCGCGGGCCTCGGAGCCCTTGTTGGGATCAAAATTTCCGCCAATAAGCACCGCGCCCGGCTCACGCTGATCAACCCCAGCCGGGGCGTAAGTGATATCCTCATGGTTTCCAAGCTCGATTCGATTTTCGAGATCATCACCGGAACGGATGCCGACCAGTTGATCCAGGAGGTGGCCAAGCCGGCCAATGAACGCCAGGCGCCCGGTGCTGCGGAACCCGCGGCGAGCAGCGGGCCGGCAATGCCCTCCATGCCAGAGCGCAATCCCGCCGGAGGAGCTCAGGCTCCCGAGGAAGAGACGATTAAAGACCGCGTCGACCGCCTCTGCAAGGAAGCGGTCGAATTCATGCGCCGGGGCGATTACGAGAGCGCGGCGGACTGTTATCAGAAAGCGGTCGACCTGAATCCTGAATACCTGCCTGCCCACAATAATCTGGCGATTGTCTTTGAAAAGCGCCCGCACTGGCACGAAAAGGCCATCGAGCAATGGCGCAAGGTGCTCGCGCTGAGCGAAAACAACAACGATCAGAAACACATCGACCGGGCAAAGAAACACATCGAAAACCTGGAGCGCCTTGGGCCGTCTTCACCATCCTCCTAAGCGTCGGAGAGCCGCCATTCTTGCGTCCGGCTTGCCGGTTTCGTCGACGAAAGCGTCAGCCATGGGGCCGCATCAGCAAGCCCTCCTTCGCGCACGCCTGAAATACACGTTCAAACGGCGTCCGCGGCGATTGGTCCTCCGCCGCCTCCGAAAGACGTTCGGGAATTCGGTCTCCCCGCAGGAACGGCGGCGCTTGGCCAGGGCGGCTTTTTTCTATCGCGAGCTGGCCCGTGAGGACGTTCGGAATCTTTCACTTTTGAGCTTTGACGAGCCCGGCCAACAGGCCTTCGGAGAAAGCTCCTCTTTCCGTCTTGTTCTGCCGCGCACGCCATTCGATGCAGCGATGGATCATTGGATCGCCGGGCGCCTGGAGGGTGGAGGGACGTGGTGGAGCGCCGCGGCGCCGCTGGCCCACTCTTCCTCGCGCCGTGATATTGATGAATTCGCCGGGAGAGCGCGGGAAGATGATTCGCCGGTTTTCGCCGCCGGGTTTCTCCGGGCGGGAGTCCACCGCTTTGTGGCCGGTCCGGTTCGGCGGCTCGACGAAGGCTCGCCATCCCCGCAAGAGCTTGCGGGCCGCATCGGTACATTTCTGGATGATTGGCTTCGGGCCTATCCCGCCCAATACGACTGGTTTGGGGAGAGGCCATGAAAGCCGTCTATCTCGGTCTCGACGTCGGGGATGCTCGAATCGGAATCGCCCTTTCGCGCTCCGGTGTTCTTTCGGAACCTCACACGACGGTTTTCCGGAGGGGAAAGCGCCAGATGCTCGATGAAATCCAAAGAATCGTGGAGGCAAACTCCGCAACGCACTGTATAGTCGGATTGCCGCTGCTCGAAAGCGGAAGCGAAGGCGAGCAGGCGGAAAAAACGCGTGCCTTCGTGCGCTCTTTGAAGCGGAGGATGCCCCATCTGATTTATGAATTCATGGACGAGCGATATACCAGCAACGATGCGCGAGAGCTTGCGGGGTATCGCGCGGGCCCCGGAGGTGAGGCGGGCCTGATCGACAGGCTCGCTGCGGCTCTCATCCTCCAGCAATACCTTGATCAGAAAAGTTCGATGGAAAAGTCTCAACGAGGAGGAACCTCATGACCAACGCGGTTGTCTGGAACAAGCAGCAGAACGCGGCCGGAAAGATACTCCGGATCTCCTGGCACGTGTTTCTTCCGGCACTGGCGCTTCTGTCCCTGACCGGATGCAGCTGGCTGAACAAGCCGTTCAGCGATCCCTACGTCGTGCCGACCTATCCAACGGCGGAGGAGCAGGCCCGCTCGGCTTGGCAGCAGTATGCCCGGTCGCAGCGCACCGTGGATGAAGAGACAAGGCGCGAGGAGCTGGAGAAGTCGGTGGCTTCTTTGAAAAAGGTGCTGGAGCGGTTTCCCAACAACCGTGTCTATACACCTCCAGCCCACGAGCTGCTCGGCCGCGTGTATCTCGAGATGGGGCAGCCGAGAAAAGCGCGGAGCATCTTCGAGGAAGTTGTGCAGGAGTACCCGGAGGTTGAAGATGTGCACGCCGCGGCGCTCTACGGCCTGGCTGAGTCGAGCGGGCGGCTGGGACGCCGGCGCGAAGAGAAACAATACTACCAGCAACTGATCGATGCTTACGCAGAAACGGAAGACCCCACGATCCAGCGCCTGGTGTCTGTCTCGCGGCAACGTTACTCGAAAGTGGAAACAGAATAAAAACCCTCGCCTGAAAGGAGATGGGAACGTGTCTAGACAACCGCTGTGGCGCCTTGGCAAAAGGGCTCTTTGCGGCGCGGGATTGCTGTTCTTTGCGCTCGCTTCGCTCCCGGCGCCGGCCAAAATCGACCTGGTGACTCTTCCTTCGCGCGACCAGACGGAACTCAGCATCTATAACTCCGTCGACTTGGCCCTCGTGCGTGAAACCCGCACCTTGAGCTTTTCCGAGGGACTCAACGAGATTCAGTTCTCCTGGGCCAATACGCTGATCGATCCCACGAGCCTCCGCATAGACATCCAGGACGCTCCGGGCCTGGCAGTGATGGATGCCGTCTATCCGGCGAATACGAACCAGCTCATCGTGTGGATGATCGAGGCGGAAGAGGAAACTTCCACCGAAGTGGAAATCAGCTACTTCGCCAGCGGCCTGTCCTGGGAAGCGGATTATATTATCCAGGCGAACCGGGAGCAGACGGCATTCGATTTCCAGCAATTCACCACGGTACAAAACGGCAGCGGCGAGGACTTCGACAATGCCAGCGTGCGCGTGGTGGTCGGCGAGGTGAATCTCGTGGACCTCATTGCGGATCTGGCGCGTCGAGGCATCCAAATCGAAAAGGAAGAAGTCCGGCGTCTGGGAAGCGAGATGTTTTTCGCACAAGCGGACGAGGCCCAGGCACCCATGGCGGGCCTGGCCATGGCCCGGTCGAAGGAGTTGGAGCAGGCCAAGGAAATCATCAAGCAAGCCGTGAGCGAATATCATCTCTTTGCCGTGGAAGGCCAGGAGGATATCCAGGACGGATGGGGTAAAGAGTTTCCAGAGGATATGATCGAAGATATTGAATTCGACCTGAGCTATGAGATCGACCCCCGCCAGCATGGAAACCAGGTGGTGAAGTTCTATAAGCTCAAAAACGATACGGATCACGAGCTGGGCGAGGATCCGCTGCCAAAAGGACGCTATTACGTCTATAGCGACGATGGGCGCGGCGGATTGCGCTTTGAAGGCAACACCACCCACGAGTATATACCCGTCGGCGAGGATGTCGAGCTGAACCTCGGCGATGATGGTATGGTGCTCTATGAAGAGCGCCTCATGGATATGGAGCGTTCGAATTTCGACTACGGGCGAAGCGATCAGATCGTCGGATACGATGAAACGCGCATCATGGAACTGGAGATCACGAACTCCCGCGGCCGCGCCGTGCCCGTGAAGCTGACTCATTATATCCAGGGTGATTGGGAATTCGTTTCGGGCCCCAGCGAGAATTACGAGCGCGTGGACCAGGAAACCGTGCGCTGGGAGTTTGAAATCCCGGCCCAGAGCAAGAAGACGATCACCTACGAAGCGGTGTTCCATCATGGAACACGCTCATCGGCCCGGTAACGGCAGCACGAAAGCCACCTCGACCGCTCTGAATGAAGGAGAGACCCATGATTCGAACAAGACTGCTGGCGGCCATCTGCATGGGGTGTTTGCTGGTTCCGGCGCTGGCTCTGCCAAGAACGAAACTGACGACGCTGCCCGACCGGGCGGAACTCGTCCTCAGCCTGGAAAATCCCAATCAGGCGCTGCTCTTCGAAGAACGCGATATCCCGCTTCAGGGGGGAACCAACTTCGTTGATTTCTCCTGGCAGGGGGTGGACCTTGATCCGAATTCCGTGCGGATTGAATTGCTGTCCAACCCGGGAACCGGAGGCGATGCCACGCGGGTGATTGCGACTGGTTTTCCTCCGAACGAAAACGCGCTGACCTGGCAGGTCTATACGCCGGAGGCCCGCATTGAACGCATCCGCGTGAGTTATCTGATCCGTGGCGTGAAGCAGCAGGCCAGCTATGAAATCCGCGCCAACGAGGAAGAAACCGCCGGCGAATTCCGCCAGTTCTTTCATCTTCAGAATGCCAGTGGAGAGGATCTGGACAACGCCGTGATCCGCCTTCCGCTTATGGACGACCTCGATCGCTCGATGGATTCGGGCGAGACCCGGAGGTTTGTTGCACGCCAGGTCGAGGAGCTTCCCATCGAGAAGTCCTATGAAGCCCGCCCGGGATACCGTGTCTATCAGGGTGAAGATGGAGAAACCATCGGGCTCGTCTATAAGTTGGCTAATACAGAGGAGGCAGGCCTTGGAGAGTCACTGCTTCCGGCGGGAAAAGCGCGTCTGTTCGGGCGCTATACGATGCAACAGGACGGCGAGTCGAAAGAAAGTTCGATCTTCCTGGGCGAGGATATCCTGGGCCAGACGCCCCCAAAAGAGGAGGCGGAACTCCAGCTTGGCAAAGTGAAAGACGTGTTGCTCAAGCGCTACGAAATGCGTTCGGAAAAAAAGAACGTTCGGCGGAACGATTCGAACCAGATCGTCCTCTTCGATCTCGAACGCGAGCTGCGCTACGAGATGGAAAACTTCAAAAGCGAACCGGTGGCGCTCAAAATCGTCGAGCCGATGAATGGCGACTGGAGCGTGGAGAATATATCCGGCGATGGTGTTTCCTGGGAACGGAAATCCATCCGGGAACTGGAAGTCTTCATCGACTTGCCCGCGGCGGCGCGAGGCCAGGAAGCGGAAAAGAAGGAAGTCCGCCTGACCTTGCTCTTGAAAAACCGCTTCTCCCATGAGAATTGAAGAAAACTCGCAAAGTTCAAGGTGATGACTATGGCAAGCGTGGAAATGGTGCTCAGTGAACTCGGTTTGGAACTTCCGCCGGTGCCCAAGCCTGTGGCTTCGTATATACCGGCGATCAAAACCGGAAACCTGGTGATGACAAGCGGCCAGCTGCCCATGAAGGACGGGGTGCTGGTTGCGGAGGGCCTTGTTGGAAAGGACGTGACCTTGGAGCAGGCCCAAGGTGCGGCGCGAATCGCGACGCTGAACGCCTTGGCGGCGGTCAAGGGCGTGGCAGGCGACCTCGGCCGCATCCAGCGTCTCGTGAAAGTGAATGTTTTCGTGGCGGCGCCCGCGGATTTTCACCAGCATCCGAAAGTCGCCAATGGCGCGAGCGAACTGCTCCAGCAGATTTTCGGCGAACGAGGAGTCCATGCCCGCGCCGCCGTTGGTTGTCCCAGCCTTCCCCTGAATGCGCCGGTGGAAGTGGAACTGACTGTCGAGATTACCTGAGTCCTCCACCAGTCACAGAATAAGAAAATGCCCGCCGGATTTCCGGCGGGCGTTTTTTCGATCACAGGAGATTTTAACCGATGATGCCGCCGCGGTCGCCGGAGGAGGAAATGCCCTGGATCGCGCGTTTCAGAGCGTAGCGATCGTTACAGTGGATTTCTGCTTCCTCCAGGGTGATTTCCTTGGCGCGGACAAGGTCGGCGAGATGCTGATCCATGGTGCGCATCCCTTCTTCGCGGCCCATCATGACGCCGTGAATATCGGCGATACGGTTTTCCTTGATCAGCTTGGCGACCACGCCGTTGACGACCATGATTTCCATGGTGGCGAGGCGGCCCTTGCCGTCGGCGGTTTTGACGAGGCGCTGGGTGATCGCGGCGCGCAGGTTGAGCGAGAGCTGGTCGCGCAGCAGGTCATGCTCGCTTCGCTCGAAATTGCCGAGAACACGCTGGATCGTGTGGATGGCGCCGTGGGTGTGCAGGGTTGAGAAAACCAGGTGGCCGGTCTCCGCGGCCTTAATAGCGATGCGGATTGTTTCCACGTCGCGCATTTCGCCGACGAGGATGACGTCGGGATCGGCGCGGAGGGCCGAGCGCAGGGCCTCGGCAAATCCGGAAACGTCGGTGCCGACTTCACGCTGGCTGATCACAGACTTCTGGTTGTGATAGCGATACTCGATGGGGTCTTCGGCGCTGATGATGCGGCGCGCTTCGGTGGTGTTGATGTGATGAATCATCGCGGCGAGGGTCGTGGTTTTGCCAGAGCCGGTGATCCCGGTCACGAGTACCATGCCGCGATGTCCCGTGGAAATTTCTTTGAGAACAGGGTCCAGGCGCAACTCGTCGATGCTGGGCACTTTCATGGGAATGCCGCGGAAGGCGGCGCAGAGCTGGCCAGTCTGAAAGTAAACCACGACGCGGAAACGGGCAACCTGGGGAATCTCGTAGGAGAAATCCACGTTGTATTCCGCTTCGAGGTCGCCTTTCAGATGTTCGGGCAGGACTTCCTGCACCAGGTGGCGCATGTCTTCTTCGGTGAGCGGCGGAACTTCGACGCGCTTGAGATCGCCCCTGATACGAAAATACGGCTGCACCCCTTCCATCATATGAACGTCGGAAGCATTGTTCTTCACGGCGCCTTCGAGAAGGGCCTTGTAGTTAAACGCCATAGTCTACAATCACCTGGGTGGGAATTCTTGGACCGGCGACGGTCCCGGAGGGCGGAGAGTATGTGAGGGGGCGGCATGGCCGGGTGTCAATTCAGATTCCCGGAAAGAGAGCAAGCCTGCGCTTCTTACGCTATTTCCGTTGTCATCACGGGAAAAACCCCAGAAAACAGGGTGATACTCCATCCTTTGAGAGAGAGCAGGATCCGCGGTGGTTTCCTTTTTCGCGTTCGTCATGGCGCTTGTTTCCGTCGGAGCTTTTTTTGCCGGTTTCGAGGGATTCTCCATTGTACCCATGGCAATCACGGGCGTGCTGGCGATCTTCGGTCTGATCTTTCCCGCGGCGGAAAAGCCGGTTTCCAGCCGGGTTGCCTGCCTTCTGGCGGCTGTTCTGGCGGCCACGCCGCTTCTTGTTCCGGTGGTCCGGGATTTTCGCATTGGGATGCTCGAGAAACAGCGCCAGGCGGAGACGAGGCCGCTGTACGATCGGCTGGAAGAGAACGTGGAAGAAACGAAGCCCAAAATCGAGGCTTATTATAAGCGATACGGCTTCTTCCCGAATGTGAACGAGGACGGTGTGATGCGCGGCGTGAACCGGCAAGGCCGCCTGGAAATGCCGCCCGCCATGGAGGGGCTTGTTGCGCCAGAGGATCCTTTCTCCTCGGCGGGAGCGCCGATGCGATGGGTGGCGGTCCGAGGAGAAGGAGTCATGCTGGTCAGCCGCGGCCAGGATGGTGTCGAGGAGATGCCGTTGCCGGGCGTCATGATGGACCCTCCGCCCGCTGATCCGATGGGGAGTTTCGCCCTGCTGGGCAGGGATCCCCGGCTGAACACCTACGATCCGACAAATGGCGCGCTGGGGCTGGGCGACGTGGTCCGCTATCACGGAAAGAAGCCTTACGAAGAAACCTTCGGGCGGCTGTTCGATAGCTGGGATCAGGCGCACAAGGCTTCGCCCTACGAGCCGACGGAGACGAAGCGCACGACCGCTCCGGACCCTGATCCCCAAAGCGCGCGTGATGCGAAAGCGGCATTCCGGCTGGTGCAGCAGGGAGATTTCCTGGCGGCGCTGGCATTGGCCAGCCGGTCCATCCAGGAGCGGCACCAGTATCCGGCCCAGTGGACGGACGAGGATTACCAGGCGGGCTTCGTCAAGGGCCTGGCGTTGTATCACCTGGGCTTGTTTCGCGAGGCATCCGATGCCCTCATTGAATATACCGCGCTCTCCCCCAATGACCCTGCGGGGCACTTTTACTTGGCTGCGGCACTCTATCGCGCCGGGCGCAGCCAGGACACGCGCCTCCACCTGGCGGCTGCGTCGCAGATCGCCCCTCAGGATCCCATCGCGGATCGGGCCCATGCCGCGCTGCAGGCTATCGAACGCGGAAGCGAGCCCTCCTTTCCGGCTCCGGCGGCTCTTCCCGCAGCGGGGGAAGAGCCCCCCTCTTTGTCTGGAGAGTAGTCTGCTATTGAGGTTGATCCATTGGGCCGAATTTGTGATTTTGCTTTCAATTCGATATGCGCCAGATCAGCAAGCCAAGCACAGGAGCCGAAAATGGGCCTGTTTTCCCGGGAAAAGAAAAAGCCCAGCCAGCTGGAGTCCTTGATTGAGAACACAA
>CAYFUR010000018.1:22835-44598 GCA_964346275.1 uncultured Candidatus Sumerlaeota bacterium | reverse complement strand
CGCGATAATATTCAGCACAATATTGATGCTGAGCCACGAGAGGCGCCGCGAGGCACGGACGCGGGTCGGCATGGAGCGCAGTTCCTCGCCGCCAACGATACCGCTCGCTTCCAGGAAATTTCGCGTCGCCACCCGGTTGGCCGCCTGGCGCACGGCTTCCCGTTCCAGCACCCCGATGAGCCGGTTTTTGCTGTCCACGACGGGAACCCCGAAAAACTCGTGATCCTCGAAAAAGGAGAGGAGCTTGCTCAGCGGCATGGTCACAGGGACCGAGAGCGGTCTGGGGATCATCAGTTCGGCCACGCGCTTGTTTTTCGGAGCAAACAGGAGATCGCGCATGCGCAAAACGCCTGTAAGGCGCTTTTGAGTATCCGTTATATACGCATACTGGACTTCGAAATCGGAATATTTTTCCGCGTTTTCGCGCAGATCCTTGAGAACGTCGGAAACAGTGAAGTCTTCCTCGTAGGAGAGCATCTCTGTCGCCATCAGCCCGCCCGTGGTTTCCGAGGGATAAGAAAGAAGGCGCCGGGCGTCCTTTTCCTTCTGGTCTTCCAGGCGCTGGAGGACCAGCTCCCGCCGTTGGGCGGGGAGTTGCTCCAGTAAATCGACGCGCCGGTCGCTCGGGAGTTTTTCCAGGAGTTTGGCGGCATCGGTGATCTTCACGCGGGCAAGTAACCGGACGCAGGTTTCATCTGCGAGGTCATAGGTCAACTCGGCGGCTTCTTCCGGCCCAAGCAGTCGGAAAAGGGCGGGAAGCTGGTCAAAGTCAAGTCGCGAGAGCGCTAATGAGCGCTCCTCCGAATTCATTTCACTGAGGGCCGCCGCAAGCTCTTCGCCCTTCTCTTCTTTGACCAAAGTCTCCAGATGTTCCCACAGGGGGACGTCCGATTCTGTCGTCATCGAGATCTCCTCTATCTTCTTATTCGCAGGCTGAGAGCCATGACCGTGCATAAGAAAGCCATCCCTTGCACGGGTTTTTCATGCAAGGGATGGCAGGACGGGTCCAGATTCCCTTTTCCCTCCTACTTTACCCAGACGGTTTTGGCGTTCATGAATTCGACGATCCCCTCGCGGGCCAACTCGCGCCCATACCCCGATTCCTTCACACCGCCAAAGGGCAATCGAGGATCCGACTTCACCATCCCATTCAGAAAGACACAGCCCGAATCGATCCCGGCGGCAAGCCGCTCGCCTTTCTCCAAGTCCTGTGTCCAGAGCGCAGCTCCCAGCCCGAACACGGTGTCATTCGCCAGATCGATTGCCTCTTCGTCGGTATCGAAGGGAACAATCGTCGCCACGGGGCCGAACATCTCCTCTTCCCAGGCCGGCGTCCCCGGCTTCACGTTCACAAGCACCGTGGCGGGGTAGTAGGAACCCGGACCGGACGGAGCCTCTCCGCCGCAGAGAACCTTCGCCCCTTCCTTGACGGACCGTTCGACCTGATCCGCCAACTCGTCCCGCAAATCCGCGCGGGCCTGGGGGCCGATCGTTGTTTCTTCCTTCAATGGGTCGCCCATGAACTGGTCCTTCATCCCTTCCACGAATTTCTCCACGTATTCGTCGAAGATCGACCGGTGGACGATAAAGCGCTTGGCCGCGATACAGCTCTGGCCGCTGTTGATACAGCGCGCCTTAACGCCCACCTGGGCCGCCTCGTCCACATCGGCGTCGGCAAGAACCACGAACGGATCGCTGCCGCCCAGTTCCATCACGTGCTTCTTCAGGTTTTCTCCCGAGGCCGCGGCCACCTTGCGGCCCGCGGGCGTGCTGCCCGTGATCGTCACCCCGGCGATGCGCTTGTCCCCGATGATCCGCGCCGATTGCTTGCGGTCGACGTAGAGATTCTGCAGCACCCCTGGTTCGGCGCCCGCCTCCAGAATCAGGTCTTCGATCGCTTCGGCGCATCCCGGCGTGTTCGAGGAATGCTTCAGCACGATCACGTTGCCCGCCATGATGCCGGGTGCTGCGTGGCGAAAGAGTTGCCAGAAGGGAAAGTTCCAGGGCATGATGGCGAAGACCGGACCGAGCGGATCATAGCGCAGATAAGCCTTCGATCCGTCCGATTCATGGGGAACCGGTTTGAGCAATTCCTCCCCATTCTCGGCATAGTAACGGCAAACCCAGGCGCATTTCTTCGCCTCGCCCTGCCCCTGGGTGATCGGCTTGCCCATCTCGTTGGCCATCAACTGACCATATTGTTCCGCGCGGCTTTCCAACAGCGAGGCGGCCCGTTCGAGCACCGTTCGCCGTTTCTCGAAACCCGTGACTCTCCATCGGCGAAAAGCCGAATGCGCCTTTTCCAGCCTGGCCTCCAGGCCCTTGTCGGAAATCGTCTCGTAGCTCTTTATCCTTTGCCCGTCCTTGGGGTTGATTGCTTCATAGGCCATAGGAGCCGATCCTTCCTGAAAACTGAATGAACGAAATCTGAGAAAAACAGAGGCCTATGCGGCCATTTTCTTTTCGAGGCAACCTTTGAACCAGCAGAAGGAGGAAACACCATGACAGCCAAGAATCCGGGCGAATACGGGTGGGGACTCGGGAGCCTGGCAAAGCTCTCCCGGGCGGAAACGCGGTCCATCAGTGCGGAGAATCCAACCGGCGAAAAAGGAAAAGGCGGGATGGCCACCACCGGCGCCATGGAAAAGGAAACGCGGGAACTGGGCCGCGGCTGGAAAGTGTCTCCCTGTATCAAGATCGGACCTCACGAAAAGCGCGTCATCGTTGATGTGGAAGGACCGGGCATCATCCAGCATATCTGGATGACGACCCATCACATGAACTGGCGGAAACTGGTGCTGCGCATGTACTGGGACGGCGAGGAAGAGCCCTCCGTCGAAACGCCCCTGGGCGATTTCTTCTGTATGGGGTGGAACGAGCCTTCGGAAGTCGCCAGCGTTCCCGTTGCCGTGAATCCCTCCGGCGGGCTCAACTGCTACTGGCCCATGCCCTTCTCGAAGCGAGCACGCATCGAAGTGGAGAACCTGACAGAGGAAGACCTTGGGATGTTTTTTTACCAGGTGACGTATGCGCTTACGGAAGTTCCCGGGGAAACCGGACGATTCCACGCCCAGTTCCGGCGTGTTAATCCGGTGACCTACAAGGACGTCTATACGATTGTCGATGGAATCGAAGGCCACGGCCACTATGTCGGGACCTATGTGGCCTGGCAGGCCAATAACGAGGGGTGGTGGGGTGAAGGGGAGCTGAAATTCTATCTCGATGGCGATCGCGACTGGCCGACGATCTGCGGTACCGGCGTTGAAGATTACTTCGGCGGCGCCTGGGGCTTTGCCGATCCCGGGAAGCCCCTCTACAAGACCTACACAACCCCTTATCTCGGCTTTCACCAGCACGCCCAGGGCGGCCCCGAGCAGCCGCACCAGCATCACCGGCGCCGTTTTGGCCTCTATCGCTGGCATGTGATGGACCCCATCGTCTTCCAGCGCGATCTCCGCATCACCATGCAGGCTCTCGGCCACCGGGAAATGCGCGGCGGCATGGGCCGCTTCCTCGCCCTGCGCGATGATATCGCCTCCGTCGCTTACTGGTATCAGGCGGAGCCCCACGCCGCGTTCCCTCCCCTTCCTGAAGAGGAGGAACTGGAGATTGTCTAGGGCAAGCCGAGCAGAGCGCTATTAAAAGCTTGCTTTTGTAACCGCTTTGGGGTGGCTTGCTGTTGTATCGGTTTAATCCGGCCAAATCGGGTTGCACGGTATTTCAGATGCAATCCGGTCACCGGGCCCAAATCTCCCTTTGAGAGGTGTTCAGGATGAAAAAAAGTGTCTTTCTTGCCGCAGGAATTCTCGCTCTCGGATATGGCACCTCCAATGCCTCCACCGTTCTTTATTTGAATTTTGACGAAGCCGCCGATGGAGTCTATACGGACGACACGGCATACACTGCCGGCTCCTCGGAAGTTGTCGGCGATTTCCTTCTCGGCAGCGTGGACATCAGCTATCAGGCCTACGACACTCCACCGAGCGAAGGCCCGGAGATTGGCGCCCTTCCCGCGGGCCTGGGCGGGTCGACGGCCCAGGGCGGGAAAGCTCTTCTTGTGGATGGCAGCAGTGGCAAAGAAATGGGTCTGGTTATTACGCCGGCGAATCCCATCCAGGACAGCGACATCACGCTGGAGGCCATCTGGTGGACCAACGATGCCGCCGCCGATGGCAATACCGTGGGGATCCAATCAATCACAGGCAACGAATGGCCGGCCGGTGAAACGGCCCAATTCTTCATCCGAACCGTTGGGGATGAACGGTTCGATTATTGGACCGATCGCGGGGATTCGGACGGCGAGAATGTCCAGATCACCGGGGCGGGCAGCGTCGTCGCAGACACCGTTTACCACGATGTGCTGGTCTTCGACCTGAACGAATCCGATCCGGCCAACAGTGAAATCCGCGCCTATCGCGACGGATCGCTTATCGGAAGCAGCCTCTACGATGCCTCGGGCAACGACGTGTCCTATTTCGGCATCGGATTCAACGATGGGGTCGTCGGCGAGGAACGCCGGTCCATGGCCGTTGGTATGGCTTTGTCGGCCGTTGTCAATGGCACGGACGACCGCGGGCTCCGCGGGGGCGTCGATGCGGTTGCTCTCTCCGATGCAGCGCTGCAGCCCTCAGAATTCGTGCTTCCCAGTGGGAATGTCGTCGTCCCGACTCAGGCCAGCTCGGCGTGGTCTCTTTACGAATAAAGGGCCCTCGGTGTGAATTGAACCGTAAAAGCCCCATGAAAACGGTGCCAGATGGTTTTTTTTCTTGCAGGCATGTAACCGGTCACATTAGTTACTCATTATCCCCTTGGGAAAATCAAAAAGGAGTCAGAAAATGAAAAAAGTTGTTTCCTTTGCTCTTGCCAGCATGCTGTTAGCTGGCTCCGCCTCTGCACAGACGTTACTCTATCTCGACTTTGATCAGACGTCGGATTTGCCGGCTCAAACCGATGGAAACGCCTACACGCCTTCGACGACCGCGGTGGATAACTCCACGGCTCTTGGAGCTGGCCCACTCACCTTTACTTTCCGCAACAACGCCGGTGACGGTCCGGAAGTGGCCGATCCCCCGGCCGGTCTTTCGGGAACCGCCCAGGGCGGCAAAGTCCTCCTGGTGGATTCCGGCTCCGGCCAGGACGAAGGCTTGGAAATCACCGGAACCAACGGTCTCGCGACCGAGGATGTGACCCTCGAGGTCGTCTGGTTTACAAATGATGCCTCTGGCGGCACCAATACCGTCGGAATCCAGAGCCCCCTCGGCAACGAATGGCCCTTCGGAGAAAAAGTCCAACTCTTCATGCGCACCGTGGGCGCGGACCGGATGGACTGGTGGAGTGATGTGGATGATGGCGTCCAGGACACCACTGTGGGTGTGAATGCCGACAACACGTGGTATCACGACGTGATCGTGTTCGATTACAATGACGGTGATCCGGCCAACAGCACTCTCGAAGGTTTCCGTAATGGCACATCCGTGGGCACCTACACCTATGACGCCTCCGCGATCAGTTCCACGCTGTTCCCCGCGGGCAACGCGGGAACCCGGAAATACGCGGTCGGCTACCACAATTCCCTGGATGCCGCACCTGGCGACCACCGCGGGCTGAATGGCGGCGTCGATGCCATCGCCATCTCTGTCGGGACGCTGACACCAGGCAGTGGTGCCGGCACTTTCGTTCTTCCCGACGGAAACGACATTGAGGAGCCCTCCAGCGTTTCCGACTGGATGATGTTCTAAGACTCAAAACGAAAGAACCCCGGAGCCGTCTTCTTTCGGGAAGGCGGCTCTTCTTTTTTTGCGTTTTCGCCCGGGAAGCGTTTTCAACGCTTGCGCCGAAGTTGAGCCGTTGAGTAGGATTATAATCTTAATGATCGAGTAAATCATTTTTACCGGCAAGGGGCTAGCGGCGTGGCAATCACAATCAAAGATTTGGCGGCCATGGCCAACACATCAACGGCCACCGTCTCACGCGTCTTGGCAGAAAAGCCAGGGGTCGCCGAAGACAAACGAAAACGAATCCTCGAACTGGCTCAGCGCCTGGGCTACAGCCCCAATCGTATCGCCCAAAACCTGGCCCTTCAAAAAAGCCATGTGCTGGGCCTGATTGCCGCCGACCTGAGAAACACGATGTATATCGAGTTTCTCAGGCATATCCACGGCAAATTCGAAGAAATGGGTTACCAGATTCTCACGGCCGATTCGGAGCTCGATCCGGAAAAAGAGCGCCATAATATCTCCATGATGCGCCAGCATCGCGCCGAGGGCCTTTTGATTTTTCCCGTCGTTGATCACAATCGCAACACCGAGATCGATCACTTGCTCGAACTCAAGCTCCAGAAGTTCCCCTTTGTGATTGTTGGCCGCATCGATGGCTATGGCTTCGACTACGTCACGTCCGAGGAGATGGATACGGCTTACAGAATGACCAAGAAGCTGATCGATGCGGGCCATCGCCGCATTGCCTTTGTCGGCATCGATGAGCTCAACCGCCCCGTTTCCGAACGCTGCGCGGGAGTTCGCAAGGCGATGTCCGACGCGGGCCTTCATTTGGACGAACGCTCCATCATCCATCGCGGCGGCGGGGATGCCCCGCCAGCCGAACTGTTCGATCTCCTCAAATCGGAAGACCGGCCCACCGGACTTGTGACGCTCAACGACACGTGCGCCATGATGTGCTATCGCCCGATCACGGAAATGGGACTTCGAATCCCCGAGGACGTTTCCCTCGTCGCTTTTGGCGACGGTATTTGGTCCCGGCATCTGATTCCCGCCCTGACAACCACGGGCGAGAACAGCGAGGCCGTGGCGCAGAAGGCCCTTGAGCTGTTGCTCGAGCGCATCGAAGAGCCGACACGCCCGCCGACCCAGGAATTGATCCCCCAGGAAGTCCACGACCGCGAATCCGTGGCGCAGGCAAAAGCGGGTGCCACTTCCTCCTGACTTGAAGAGGTGCCTCCCCGTCAAACCCTCCATGGCTCCGCCCCAACGGATACTCCTTTCAGAAGGCTTTCAACAGATGACCGGACTTTTCAGCCGCCCGCTTCACCTGGCAGCGGCCTTTCTGCTCATTTTTACAAGCGTCCAGCATTCCTCGGCTCAAAGCACTCCGCAGGGCCGTGATCTGGAATCGTTTTTCGCGCTCAACGCGATCACGCCGTTTCACGCCTGGGCCGCCGGTGCCAGCGCGGAGGAAATCAGGAGCCAGCTTCGAAAGGATCTGCCCCGGGCAAAAGAACTCGGTGCCACGCATATCCGTGTTGATATGTGGTGGGGGATGATCGAGCCGGAACGCGGCCAGTTTTCCTGGGAAGTGCCCGATCTGATCATCGAGGAAATCGTCTCCGCCGGCCTCAAGCCCTACCCGATCCTCTGCTATAATTCCTCCTGGCAGCCGGATGTGTCTCCCGCGAACGATGAGGAGCGCGCCGCTTTCGGCGAATATGTCTATGCGCTGGTGCACCGCTACCGCGGCGATGTGGCCTGGTGGGAAGTCTGGAATGAGCCGAACACTCCGCCCTTTTGGGTGCCCGAGGCGAATCCCGCGGATTACACGGAACTGCTGAAAGTCGCCTACCGGGAGGCCAAACGCGCCAACCCGGACGCCCGCATCGCGGCGATGTGTACCGCCGGGCCGGATTACCACTTTATCGAGGAGAGCTATCGCCAGGGCGCGGCAGGGCATTTCGATGCCCTTTCTTATCACCACTACAGTTCAGCGCCGGACGAAAAAGTCCTTGAAACAGAGATCCGCACGATTCGTAACATCATGCGCCGCCATGGCGATGAAGACAAACCGCTGCTCATTACGGAAGCGGGACTCAGCACCGGGGAGAACGTGATTATGGAGGCGAGTTCCCCGGAAGAACAGGCCCAGTGGCTCGTGAAGAAGCACCTGATCGCCCTGGCGGAAGGCGTTGAGCAGTTCCATTATTTCAAGCTCCAGGACGATCCCGCCGAGAGCGATCCGGATGGGTACTGGGGCGTCTATACAAGCGAGGGGGAAAAGAAACCCTCCTGGTTCGCTTACCACACGATGGCCATGCGCATTGGCGATGCCCGCTTTATCGGCCGCGCATGGCGCATGGCTGGAAGCCCGATCCGCCGGGGAGACGTGGAGTTCCAGGTCTACGATACCGGCAGCGAAGTCTTTGCCGCCGCGTGGGTCCGTGGAGGCGGCGATCCCATCGATATTCAGGTGCCAGCGGGCGGAACGCCGCCGGTGATCGAAAACTGGAAGGGTGAAGAGACGGGCCGGGAGCCCCGAATGCTTTCCGATGGCAATCGGGCGCGAGTCCGCCTTTCCGCCTCACCGGTCTATATCCGGAACCTTCCCCGCCAGGCCCTCGCGCTTGCCTCCGCCCGTTTCGATCCGTCGCCGGTTTATCTTTCTCCGGGAGAGAGCGAGACGGTCACTATGGCCTTTGATAACCCGGCGGATGAAGAAATGACCATCCGGCTCGATCCCTTTTTCTGGATTCTCAAGAACCGGGAACTCAAAGTCGATTCCGGTGCCGATGAGTTTTCCTGCCCGCCAGCAGAGTCAGCCAGTCATTCGTTTCTTGTTTCGCTCCCTGCTGGCGCGGAGGATTTTGGCCGCGCGGAAATCCAGTTCAATGACAATGAGCGCTCTACATATAGCTTGCCCGTGATTTATCTGAAACCATTCGATATCCGGCTGGAAACGTCTTCGCAGGATGGCCGGCTGGCGATTGCCGCGGCCGCGACGAATCAAACCGGGAGGCCGGTGAGCGGCAGCGTGGGCTGGGGCGGCGCTGTGGGCGAAACGGAGCGCAAGCCGTTTGAAGCGTTGCTGCCGGGAGAGGCCGTCGATTCCTCTCTCAGCTTTCAACCCCGGCAAAGAGGCGAGTATCAGGTGATTTCCGAAGCGAAAATCGCCAGCGGCGCCGTCGCCCGCGAATCGCTGCATATCTACGGAATGCCCTTTCGCAGCTATGGCACCCAAATCGACGGAAACTTGGCGGACTGGGAAGGTCTTCCCTTCGCATCGCTCACACCCGAAGAAAACCAATGGCGGCCCTTGCGTGAGGAGAGGCGCCTCGAAGGCGATCACTTCTCGGGCGGGGCCGCAGTGCTTTGGAAGCCCGATGCCGTTCATATCGCGGCCCGGGTCGTGGATCGATCGGCCATGGAAAACGCCCATGCGGGTTCGGAAATCTGGCGGGGCGACGGTCTCGAGTTCTATTTCGGATTCGGCGGTCCCTCGCGTGATAACAAGTATGGCCCGCGGCATTTTCATATCGGGCTGGCGCCAACGTCCGAGAATGGAAATCCAGTCGTCTGGAACTGGAATGGGGAGCCAGAAGCCGGCGATTATCCCCCGTCCGGCGGCAGCCAGATCAACGCGGCCTCGATCCAATCCCGGAAAACGGAAAATGGATATACATTGGAAGCATCCATCCCTCTCAACGCTCTGGGGGTCGAGATCAAAGAGGGCCAGTTGATCGGCCTGGATATCCATTTGAATAATCAGCCAGCCGGGGAAACCGCCTCGCGGGAGGTGCTCATCTGGAACGGCTCCGGCGAGAACTGGCGTGATCCCTCGGGCTGGGGTGTTGGCCTGATCTCTGGGGGAGAGTCGAATTAAAGTTTCTTCGTGAAACCCCGCGGATGGGGTCGGTAAATCTCCAATCAGGCGCGAGGCCTGATTCTTTGCGTGAGTCCAGGGCGCGTAACTGTAGAAAAACAAGGTGTGAACAGGGGTTGGTCGAAAAAGGACCGTCTTGCTTGCATTCTTGCTGGGCGCTCCTTACCTTATTCGGCGCGTGGCGTGAGCCTGTGCCAGATTCGGTTCCAGGTTGCCGGTGTTTTTTTCGTTTGTCGCGCTTGACCCCGGTGGACGCTTCGCAAGAACGTAGCATGCGCCGCAAGGCCGCGTTTCCCCTGGTGGAAACCAAGAAACGCCAGTTCAAATCCCCTAGTGAGGAGTTGGGATGTCAGATACCGCTCAATTGACTGTCCATGGAAAGACCTATGAGTTGCCAATCGTGGTCGGGACGGAGGATGAAGTCGCCGTTGATATTTCCAAGCTGCGCTCGGAATCGGGCGTCATCACCCTGGATGATGGCTATGGAAACACTGGATCGTGCCAAAGCGCGATCACGTTTATCAACGGCGAGGAAGGGATTCTTCGCCATCGAGGAGTGCCCATCGAAGAATTCGCCGAGAATTCCGATTTCCTCGAAACGGCGTGGCTGATCATCTTTGGGCGGTTTCCCACTCAAAAAGAACGCGCGCGTTTTGGCGAAATGATCGTCAGCAACGAACTGCTCCACGAAAACATGAAGATGCAGTTTCAGGGCTTCCCTCCAGAGGCTCATCCCATGGCTATCCTGACCGCGATGATCAACTCCATGGGCTGCTTTCATCCCGAGTATTACAACCTTGACCACGACCAGAAGTTCGAAGAAGCAGTCGCCATGCTTCTTTCCAAGGTGCGCACCATTGCCGCTTTCTCCCACAAGCATTCTCGCGGAGAACCATTCACCTATCCCTCCGCGAAGCGTCAATACACCGAGAACCTGCTCCACATGATGTTCAGTCTTCCGAACAATTCCTATGAGCCGGATCCGGAAGTGACGCGCGCCCTGGACCTGCTTTTCGTGCTTCACGCTGATCACGAGCAGAACTGTTCCACGTCCACGGTTCGGATGGTTGGCAGCTCCGAGGCGAACCTGTTCACTTCGGTTTCCGCCGGCGTGTCCGCACTCTGGGGCCGGCTGCACGGGGGAGCCAATGTCGCGGTCCTGAAAATGCTCGAGGATATCTACGACAGCGGTGATTCCATTGAATCTGTCCTCGCCAAATGCAAAGATAAAAAATCCAATTACCGCCTCATGGGCTTCGGCCACCGCGTCTATAAAAACTTCGATCCGCGCGCCCGCATCATCAAGGGCCACTGCGACCGGGTTCTCGACAAGCTCGGCTTCGACGATCCGCTCCTGCAGATTGCAAAGGAACTGGAAAAGTCCGCACTGGCGGATGAATACTTCACTGACCGCAAGCTCTATCCGAACGTGGATTTTTACAGCGGTATCATCATGCGCGCCATCGGAATTCCCGTGAATATGTTCACCGTCATGTTCGCTATCGGCCGCATGCCGGGATGGATCGCCAATTGGAAGGAAATGCGCGAGAATCCGAAAAAGCGGATCTATCGTCCTCGCCAGGTCTACGTGGGGCCGAAGGAACGCGACTACAAAACGGCCCGGAAAGAGTCGGAGAAACAAGCGGCCGCTTCCTCCTGATCCGTTGAGAAGAGGGCCCTTATGGCCACCTTGCTCAGGCTTCAAGTGAAGCGCGTTTACGAGAAACCCTCATCGGACGATGGGATCCGTATTCTCGTTGATCGCATATGGCCGCGAGGAGTGGCGAAGGAAGATGCTGCTATCGATGAGTGGCGCAAGAATCTGGCCCCGAGCAAAGAGCTTCGCCAATGGTTCAATCATGATCCCGGCCGCTGGGCCGAATCCAAGAAGCGTTACCGGGAGGAGTTGCGCGAAGCCGCCAAAACGGACGATCTTCGCCAGGTTGCTAAGGCGGCTTTGGAAAAACCCGTGTCCCTGATCTTTTCAGCCAAAGACGAGTCAAACAACAATATTGTCGCGTTGAAAGATTATCTCAAGCATTTCGTCCCGCGGGATTGAGCGCGGCAGAATCCAAAGGAACACCGGAAAGCCTGGCTGCGCGCCGGGCTTTTTTTCAATCTTCCTTGCCGATCTCCTTTGCCTGGATTAGGCTCTGGCCTGTGAAGAAGCAAAATCCCAGCGCCGCAGGAGACAGCAAGATGGCGGGACGATTCGAAGGTGAAACCGTCATGATTACCGGTGCGAGCACCGGAATCGGGCGAGCCATCTCTGGCAGCTTTGCCCAGGAAGGTGCCAACGCCTATCTCGTGGGGCGGCGAGCGGATTTGCTCGAAAGCGCCGCGAATGAAATTCGCAGCCGGAATGGCAGCGAACCGCGGGTCATCACGGCGGACGTTTCAAGCGCCGAGGACGTCGCCCGGGTGGTCGACGTTCTTCGAACGGAAGTCGGCCATCTGGATATCCTCGTGAACGCGGAGGGAGTCCTGCGCGTCGGCGCCGTTCACGAAACGTCTGAAGAAGATTTCGATGCCATGTTCTGCACCAACGTCAAAGGGCTCTGGATGATCTCCAAGGCTATGGTGCCTCTGATGAAAGACCGCCCCAATTCCAACATGATTCACCTCAGCTCCACAGCGGGGACGCTTTTTGAAACGGGACTGGGCGTTTACGAGGCTGCGAAATCCGCAGTGAACACCCTCACCCGTGTGATGGCAAAAGAGCTTGCCGAATTTCGAATTCGCGTGAATGCCATCGCCCCCGGCCCCATCGATACCGAGCTCTATCACGGCAGTGTCTTTGGGGATGACCTGGAGGAACGCATTTCCAAGTGCAAAGAAGGCGCGCCGTCTCTCCCCTTCGGCCGGCTGGGCACACCGGGCGAAGTTGCCCGCCTTGCCATGTTTCTCGCGAGCAAGGAAAGTGACTTTATCAGTGGCTCGATCACCACGATCGACGGAGCGATGGGCTACTGACAGCGGGCTTGCAAAAGCCCAATATCCCTATCGGGATGATCGGGAAAGTTTCCTGTTGATTTCTTTGGAACAGCTGGGGACGTTTCTTGCTCGCAGTTCGATATCCGATGGTCCCGCCATCCATTCCGGCTGGCCACAACTCATTTTCTCCTGAAGGTTGATAATCAATGAGCGAGAATAAGTTCCGGTTTGAAACCCTGTGCCTTCATGCGGGGCACGAACCTGATCCCACGACTTTGTCCCGCGGGGTGCCTGTCTACCGCACATCGTCCTACATGTTTAAAAGCACCGAACACGCCGCTAACCTGTTTGGGCTCAAGGAACTTGGAAACATTTATGCGCGATTGATGAATCCGACCAACGCGGTTCTCGAGGAGCGCTCGGCGGCGCTGGAAGGAGGCGCGGCGGGCCTTTGCCTGGCCTCGGGGACGAGCGCCATTCACTATTCCGTCCTGAATGTTGCCCAGGCTGGCGACGAGATCGTGTCTGCCAATGACCTTTACGGCGGCACGTACACCATGTTCGACGCCATCCATCCCCAAGTCGGCATTAAGACGAACTTCGTCGATCCGCGCGATCCGGAAAACATCGCGAAAGCGATCACTCCAAAAACCAAGGCAATCTTTATCGAAACGTGCGGAAACCCGGCTTTGAATGTTCCTGATTTCGACGCCATCGCCGATATCGCACAGGCGCACAAACTTCCGCTTATGGTCGATAACACGTTCGCCACGCCCTATCTTTTCCGCCCCATCGAGCATGGCGCCTCGGTTGTTTGCAACTCGCTGACGAAATGGATGGGCGGGCACGGCACGGCCATTGGCGGCGTTATGGTCGATAGCGGAAAGTTTGATTACTCGGACGAGAAGTTTGCGACCTTCAACGAGCCCGACCCTTCTTATCACGGAATCCGCTACGCCCACGATTTGGGTGAACTGACCCCGATTTGCTTCGCACTTCGCATGAGGCTTGTTCAGTTGCGCAACCTCGGCGCCTGCATGTCGCCCGATAACGCCTGGATGTTCCTCCAGGGCATCGAGACACTCCCCATGCGCATGGATCGCCACTGCTCCAACGCCATGGCTGCCGCCAAGTTCCTCGAGAATCATGAGCTGGTGGAGTGGGTTCACTATCCGGGACTGGCCAATCACCCGACCCACGACACGGCTAAGAAGTATCTGAAAAAGGGCTTCGGAAGCATGGTCGTTTTCGGAATCAAGGGTGGCACAGAAGCCGGCCGCACATTTATCGAATCGCTGAATCTGCTGAGCCATCTCGCGAACGTGGGTGATGCCAAGAGCCTGGCTATCCACCCGGCGACAACGACCCATAGCCAGCTCGACGAACGCCAGCAAAAGGCCGGCGGAATCACCCCCGAGATGGTCCGGCTCTCTATTGGGTTGGAAAACATCGACGATATTCTGGAAGACCTGGACCAGGCGCTTCGTGCCGCAAAGGCGGCCTCGACGGTTTCCGTTTCCTGACGGCTCGGAAGCCGGGTTGAGAGAGATGAATCGGCGGCGCGAGGTTCCTCCCTTGCGCCGCCGTTTTTCGTGAGGAGACTGATGGAGCGGCCCTTGCTCCGACTTAATTCCTTTTAGCCGGGCGCGCCACATCCTCTCGGAGTTTGGACGTACATGCGCAAGAGGACTCAGCTCCAGTTCTGCCAGATTTCCTCCGTTGAAAATCCTTTCGAATTTGAAAAAGGAGGATCCGCGGATCCTCTGACGATCGCCTATGAAACATATGGCCAGCTCAATGAAAAGCGCGACAACGCGGTCCTGATCTTTCATGCGCTGAGCGGCAGCGCCCACGCCGCTGGCTACGACCCTGTTGGCCCGAATAATGAATTCTGGACTGAGGATAATCACGAGGGATGGTGGGATCATTTCATCGGCCCGGGGATGGGTCTCGATACCGACAAGTACTTTGTCATTTGCGCCAATTATCCCGGCGGCTGCTATGGAACCACCGGGCCTGGCTCCATCAATCCGGAAACGGGCAAGCCTTACGGCAGCTCCTTTCCGCAGGTCACCATCCGGGATATCGTGAATGCGCACATTCGCCTGCTCGATCATCTTGGCATCCGGACGGTGCTGGGGGCCATCGGTGCTTCCATGGGCGGATTCTGCGTGTTGGACCTCGCCACTCGTTATCCCCGGCGCATCCGCCTGTGCATTCCGGTGGCAACGGGGCTTCGGGCGACGGTGCTGGCCAAGGCACTTAACTTCGAGCAGATCCTCGCGATCGAAGAGGATGCGAACTATAATAACGGGGATTATTACGATGGGCCGCGGCCCAATTCCGGTCTGATTCTAGCCCGCATCATCAGCCACAAAACGTTCGTCTCGCTCAGCCTGATGGAATCGCGGGCGCGCAAGGAAATCGTCCAGCCTGATGATGTGCTCGCCGGATACCAGCTCCAGCATCAGATCGAAAGTTACCTGCTTCATCAGGGGAGGAAGTTCGTCAAACGGTTCGACGCGAACTCCTATCTCCGTATTCTCAGCGCATGGCAGTCCTTCGACCTGCCGCGCCAGATCGCCAACGGGAACGCGAACGAATGCTTCCAGCGCTGCCATGGCCAGAACTGGGTCATCTTCTCCATCAGCTCCGATGTCTGTTTCTATCCAGATGAACAGGCCGAAATCGCCGAGGCTCTGAAAGCAAACCGCATCGAGCACCAGCACATCACCGTGCATTCAGAGAAGGGGCATGACTCGTTCCTTCTGGAGCCGGAACTCTATTCGCCGTATATATACTGGAAGCTGGAGGAAGCCCATCGCCGCGTGCAGGAGCCGTCTCCCGACCAGGAGGGAATCACCGAGAATTTCGTGATCTAATGAGACTCGCGTCTGCGCAGCTGGGCGTAAAGGAGCTGGTCACACATCCGGCCTTCCTTTATCGCACTGCACTGGAGCTTGGCCTCGAAAAAATACCCCGCCTTTTCCAGGACACGCGCCGAGGCGGGGTTGAAATCGAATGTCCAGCCATAGAGGCGTTCGATGGGAAATTGTTCGAACACATAGCCGGTAAAGAGACGGGCCGCCTCCGTCATGATGCCATTGCCCCAATGCTGCTCACCGAGCCAATAGCCGATTTCCGCCGTACACCGATAGATATCCCGGCCGCGCATCATGCCCACGGCGCCCGCCGCTTCTCCATCCACGATGACTGCAAGCTGGGACACGGGGCGTTCCTGGCGCAGGCAGGTGGAAATCCAATCCCTGGCCTTTTCGCGTGTATAAGGATGAGGGAAATCGTCGCGAACGTTCCGCCAGATCAGGTAATTGTCCGCATGGCGTGCCAGCGACTCCTCGTCGCCCCGGCGCCAGGGCCTGAGTAAACACGACTCGCCGTTGATCTTCATATTCCCCTCGATGGACTCAAGAGTCTCGTTCAGGGTCTTTCTTTAAAGGCTTTTTCAATCGACTTTTTATAGGGGGTTTTTAACACCCCTTTTTCCGTAACAAGTCCTTCGATCAGATGATTTGGTGTCACATCGAAAGCTGGAGAGTAAGCCTTGGAGCCCCGGGGAGCGACAACTGCTCCTCCGAAACGTGTCACCTCTTCGCGGCCGCGTTCTTCGATGGGGATTTCGCTCCCGTCCTTGACGTTCCGATCGAATGTGCTCAGCGGTGCGGCGACATAGAAGGGGACTTTGAAGTGCTTTGCAAGAATCGCCAGGGGCATTGTTCCGATTTTATTCGCGGCATCCCCGTTTGATGCAACCCGGTCGGCGCCGACGATTACGGCCTGCGCAAGGCCCTTTCCCAGCACGGATGCCGCCGTGCTGTCGGTGATAAGCCGCGCGTCGATTTTCGCCTGCTGCAGCTCCCACATTGTCAGCCGGGCTCCCTGGAGCAGAGGACGGGTTTCGTCCGCATAGACGGTGAAAGGTTTCTTATTCTTTCGCGACGCAATCAGGATCACACCGAATGCCGTTCCGATTCCAGCCGTTGCCAGGGCTCCCGTGTTGCAATGCGTCACGACGCCGGAGACATCCTCGAGCAGGGGAGCGCCGTGTTCTCCAATCAAGCGGCAGGTTTCCTCGTCCTCGCGGTGGATCGCCTGTGCTTCCTCGAGTAGTTGGTCGAGGCAATCCTCTACATCCATCTCCTTGGAGCAGCGTTCGGCAACTTTCTGGCAGCGGTCCAGCGCCCAGAAAAGATTGACCGCCGTTGGCCGCGAGCTGCTCAGGTGCGTGCAGATTCTTCTCGTTGCTTTCTTGAATTCCTCCGTGGACTTCGGCTTGCGGAGAACCACCCCGAGATAGACACCGTAGGCTGCGGCGACTCCGATCAAAGGCGCTCCACGGACACGAAGCATCTTGATCGCTTCCCACATTCCACGCTCATCTTTAATGGTGAGGTACTTCGTTTTGATGGGGAGAAGCGTTTGGTCGAGCAGGCGAACCGCTTTACCTGTCCATTCGATGGCTTTGAAATCGCTCAAGAAATTGAATCCTCCGGCGGGGTAATTCAGGCCGTGCGACTGTGCCGGAAATGGGGGTTGCTTTCAAAGCAAAAAAGGGAGGGATTAGGGGTGTTTCGAGGAACTGATTGCATGAGATTCTCTTCCATTCCGCAGTGTTGGCTCGTTCCCATAATGGTTGCCGCCGTGTTTCTGGCCACTTGGCTTTCTGCCCGGCCCGGGTGGGGAGGCCCGGGCCTGACCTGGGATGAAGCCTACTATTATCCGACCTTTGTGGATGTTGCGCAGTGGAGCGGCGAACTTTTCACCGCGCCCGCCCGAGCCCTTTCCTCCGAAGGCCTGCGCCGGGGCTGGGAGGAGATTCACGAGTTGCCTCCCGTGGTGAAATGGCTGGGAGCGGGGGCAACCGCCCTGGCTCCTTCCAGCGGATGGGGAGCACTTTGGGGTCTGCGTCTTGTCCCCGCAGCCGCTTTCGCTGCGGCGGTGGCTCTCCTCTTTCTCATTGGCCGGCGGCTCGGCGGATCCCTGGCCGGCGGAGCGGCCGCGGCTGTCTATATTCTACTCCCGCGCGTTTTCGGTCATGCCCAGATCGCCGCGACAGAAACAGTATTCGCGGCAATAACCGCCCTGGTGTTGTGGACAGCGCTGCACGACCTTTCCCGCTGGCGTTGGCGGGTTCTTCTGGCGCTGGCGCTGGGTATCGCGCTGGCGGCCAAGGTCAACGGAGTGATTCTCTTCCTCATGGTTGTGTTCTGGCTGGTCACGCGCCAGGCCGCCAATCGCCGCTTGCGAATCTTTTCTTTGAAAAGCGATGGCCTGGCTCTTGTCGTTCTTCTTGTTGCTGCTCCCCTCCTCTGTCTTGCGATCTGGCCCTGGATGTGGGACGAGACGGCCGCGCGACTGCACGAGTACTATCTTTTTGTGCGCGAGCATTTCCACCAGGGGCTGTGGTATCTGGGCGAGAGATGGAACTTTCGATCGCAACTTGCGCCGCCGTCTTATCCCTTTGTGATTGCCCACCTCACGGCTCCCGCCTGGTCGATCGTGCTCTTTTGGGTGGGTTTTCTTTCCGTTCTGGTGCTGGCGATTCGACGGTTTGCACTTCGGCCACCGATGTATTTGCTCCTTCTGGCCACCGCCGCTCCGATCGCCGCGTCAAGCCTGCCCGGCACCCCGAAATACGATGGGATCCGCCTCTTCTTTCCTTTCTTCCTGCCGGCGGCGCTCATCGCTGTGCTTGGCTGCAGGAGGCTCCTTGTGTCGATACGGCCAGACCTCGGCCGAAAATTGCGCATGCCGCCATGGGCGGCCATGCTGCTTCCGGCAGCGGCGGCTCTGATCCAGGCGCTTCTCCTGCGCCCGACCATCGATTATTATCATTGGCCGGCACGCCTTGCTGCCGGTGGAGAAGCAATCTTCCCATTTGAACAGACATACTGGGGCAACGCATTGGACAGGAACGTTGTGGAAGATCTGAATGAATTCCTCCCTCCCGGGGCTCGGGTCAAAACCCTCGCCCTTCAGGGGGCCACCTTCGACATTCTGAAGGACTGGGGCGTACTGCGCGAGGATATCCATTTCAATGGCCAACCGCCCTACGACTTCCACCTGATGCAAAACCGGCGGGGGTTTTGGGGAAATGCGGAATGGAGTATATACGGCCGAACGCCGCTCCGAAAGTGGGGGAGCGGCGCTGGCGGTGAAGCTTTGATTTTCCTGTATGATGGCCGCCCTCCCGGGGCCGCCCCGGCGCCCTAGAACGTGCGGCCCATCCAGTCGCGCGATTCGAACACCGTTCCCGAAACGCCTTTGGAGACGTCACTGGCAAGATAGATAAACGGATTCACGATATCTTCCGGCCCGGGAAGGGTTGAGGGATCCTCTTTCGGATACGCTTCCTCGCGCATCATGGTGCGCGTTGGACCCGGGTTCACACAATTAACGCGGATGTTAAAACGATGGACTTCTTCGGAGATGACCTCGGTCAAGTTCTGCACCGCCGCTTTGGACACCGCATAGGCGCCCCAGCGGGCACGGCCCTTTTCGGCGACGCCGCTGGTCACGTTGATGATCGAGCCCTGATTCTCCGGGATCATCGATCCGAGCGCCACCTTGGTCATCCAGAACACCGCGTCCAGGTTCACCCGCATCACGTTTTCCCAGTCATCCAGGCGATACTTGATGATGTCCTCGCGGGGGCCAAGGACGCCCGCATTATTCACCAGCACATCGATCTTGCCGTAGGCTCGCAGCGTCGCGTTGCACAGTGAACGGCAGTTATCGAAGGTGTTCAGGTCGATCTTGGTCGCCGTGGCGTTGGCGCCCAGTTCTTTCAATTCGCCCAGCGCGCTTTTCAGTTCGCTGGAGGTGCGGGAGGCAATCACGATCTTTGCGCCTTCCCGCGCATAGGCTTTGGCGATCGCCAGACCAATTCCGCGGGTGCCGCCGGTAATCAGCGCGACTTTGCCATCGAGTCGACCGGCAGGATCGACCACCGGCTTGGTCTGTTTCTTTTCGTTTACTAAAGACATCGGCTCTTCCGTTCCTTGCAGCGTTTTCCTCTACTGGACTAGATTTCCTTCACGGCGGCAAGGGCGGAATCGTAATTTGGCTCTTCCGCGACTTCCTTCACAACTTCCATATACTTCACCTCGCTCTCGGGGTCGATGACGTAGACGGCGCGGGCGAGCAGGCCAAGTTCCTTGATGACAAGACCGAATTTGTCGCCGAAATCATGGTGCTTGTAATCCGAAGCCGTCTGGATGTTCTCCGCGCTGTTGGCCTGGCACCAGCGAGCCTGGGCAACGGGCAGGTCGCGGCTGATGGTGAGGATCACCACGTCGTCGCCCAAGTTGCTTGCTTCCTGGTTGAACCGCGCGGTCTGAGTCGAGCAGACACCGGTGTCCAGCGACGGCACCACGTTAAGAATGACTTTCTTGCCCTTCAGGTCGCTCAGGGACATATCGTCGGTGAGCGAGGGAGACACCTTGGCGTCCGGCACTCTCTGGCCGATAGCCACATCTCCACTTCCGGTCAGCGTCATGGGATTTCCTTTAAAAGTCACGGCTCCTGCACGATCGGGCATGGGAGGCCCCCCTTCTGAGTGAGTTGAGAGTGGCCCGCGGGGCGGGCTCGGAAAAACCATTCAATAATTGCGAGAGATTCCCGGCGCAGGAAGCGCGCCGGATTTCTTTGGTTGCCGCCTGCCGCAATACTGGCACACGATTCCGCCGTCATTTCCGTGTCTGCAAGGGAAGAGAGAGAATGAAACTCGCCAACCGCCGTTTTTCCATCGATTCGTCCGGGATTCGCAAAGTTTTCGATCTCGGCGCCCAGCTGAAAAACCCGATCAATCTGAGCATCGGCCAGCCCGACTTCGATGTGCCGGGAGCCATCAAGGACGCCGCCATCTCCGCTATCCAGGAGGGAAAGAACCGCTATACCCTGACCGCCGGGATCCCTCCGCTCCGCAAAAAGGTCAAACAGTATTACGAACAGCGCGGGATCGGCATCGAGGAGACCATGGTGGCCTCTGGGACCTCGGGCGGATTGATTCTCCTCCTGCTCGCCCTCACCGATCCGGGCGACGAGGTCCTTGTTCCCGACCCCTATTTCGTCATGTATAAGCACCTGACGAACCTCGTCGGTTCCAAGCCGGTTTTTGTCGATACCTACCCCGACTTCCGGCTCACCCGCGAGCGCCTGGAGGCGGCCGTCACGCCGAAAACCAGGCTCCTCATCCTCAATACCCCGGCCAATCCCACCGGCGTTGTCTATACAGAAGAGGAATGCCGCATGGCGGCGGAATTCGCCGAGGAGCACGACCTGTGGGTGATCAGCGATGAAATCTACGAGCCCTATGTGTATGACGACGAATTCGTTTCACCGGCCAAATTCATGAAAAAGCCCATCGTGGTCAGCGGCCTTTCCAAATCGACGGCGATGACAGGGTGGCGGCTCGGCTGGGTGGGCGCTCCCGGCGATGTCATCCAGGGCATTTCCGAGATGCAGCAATACACCTTTGTCTGCGCTCCTTCCATGGCCCAGGAGGCCGCGCTAGTGGCCATGGACTACGACACGGAGTATATTCGCCGCCAGTACCGCGAGCGCCGCGACGTCATCTATCGGGGGCTCGTGGATGCCGGTTTTCGCGTCGAGAAGCCCGGCGGCGCCTTCTACATCTTTCCCGAGGCACCCAATGGCGACGGAGACGCATTCTGCGAACAGGCCATCAAGAACAATGTCCTCGTCGTGCCGGGAAGTGTATTCAGCGAGCAGAAGCAGAATTTCCGGATCAGTTTTGCGGCCAGGAAGGAAACTCTGGAAGCGGGAATTGAAGTCCTGGGGGGACTCGCCAAGGAGCTGGCGCCAGCCTGAGAAAGAAAATGAGCCGCCCACCGCGCGATCCCAAGGAAATTGTCCGCGAGCTGGATGCGACAATGAAGGCGCGCGACCTGCGCGAATGGGCGAAACTGCGTGGAGCTGTCGCGCCCACAGTGGGCGAGATGTCCTATCTCGCCGCGCTGTTCGCTTTCGTTCTTGGGCTGATCCTGACTCTGATCTTTGTGCTTCCCCAGGAAAATGAAGGGGTCTACTTGCTCTGGGTTCTCTGGGGCGGTGGCACGGCGATCACGGCCTTTCTGACCCTGGAGTTCCTTGTGCGGAAATTCCGCATTGTTCGGCGGATGGTCGAGCTTCAGGCGCGCCGCGTCGAAAGACTGGAAAAAGAGGTGCAGCGCCTGAAGAAAGA